>NZ_JBLVXX010000006.1:0-154878 GCF_048283985.1 Enterobacter cloacae complex sp. 6730903
AAAATACTAGGCGAAACCATGACTCATGGCCCGATGGGCTATTAACCCATAAAATGCTAGGTTTGGCTCTGTAACGCTCTCATAAACCTCAAGAGGATTCAAGAGGAAAGCTATTGATGTGAATTAATTTTCTTTTATCCAAGTGCTGAGAAAAAAGTTTTTTTGCATTTAACTGTTAACACTGTTCACCTCGGTTATTTCTCATTTTATATCATTAAGTTAAGTGATGATGAGTTGGTGAAGGGTGAACAGTCGACTCTTCACCTTTTTTCGCTTTACTCGTTCCGGGGGCGCCCGGTCAGGCAATACTCGGGGGGATAAAAAGTTTTTCCGGTTTTAGTGTTCACACTGTTCACCTTTGCTTTTTTATCAATAATTTCATACTGATACAGGGTGAATATACGGTGAAGGGTGAACAGTGGAGTGTTCACCTTATGGCAATGGCCGGAAAGAAAAAGACCGGCTGTAGCCGGTCTGGAGTGGGTTATGTCGCTGCGGGTTCGTCGCATTTCGGCAGCCAGTCGCCGTAGCTTTCCTCTTTCAGCGACAGGTTGGTCTGTATCCCCTGCTTTGTGTGCCGCTTCTCATAATTCAGGCCGTACTCTTTCAGCATCATGGGCAGCCCCAGTCCGAACATTTTCAGGCTGAGCACGTTCCTGTACCCGTTAGCCTCCATATAGGCCAGATATGCGTGATAAAGATATTTACGGTAATTACGCGGGATGATGCTGGCATTACCCATAAACATCCCGTTGGTCTGCGGCAGCATTTCCAGATAACCGCAAAAATCAAACGTCGGGTCAGCATCACGCTTGATGCTGAGTGCCTCATCGGAGTTCTGCTGCGACTGGAGCAGTGCGCGCGCGGTCATCGGGTCGCTGAATTTCTGCATAAGCTGGCGCACGATAACAGCCAGCTCGCGCGCAATTTTATCCCTGAGCTGCGGGTCGCGCTCTTCCGGGGCAATCTGCTCCGGGAAATGAATAATCACCCGGCGACGTGACACACCGCCGCTGCGGTCGGTGAAGCGCATCGGGTTATTGTTTACCGCCAGAATGACCGCCGGAATATGCGTTGAATACGGGTTCTGGTATTTCGGGTCAACCGAGACCGCATCGCCGCCGGTGATGGCTTTAAGTCCAGCGCCGTCACCGCTCCATTTTTCCTGGTCAGGCAGACGGATAAGCGAGAAGCCAATCAGGGAGGCACGCTTGCGCGGGTCTTCCAGCGTGTCGATGTCGGCCGATGTGGCGTTATCCTCTCCGGCGAGCAGGGTCGCAATTTCGGCCAGAATACTTTTGCCGCTCCCACCGGGACCGGTGACTTCGAGAAAGAGCTGCCAGTCATAGCGGTTCGCCAGCACCATAAACAGCGCAGCGAGTATCACGTCGCGCTTTTGTGGATTTTTACCGGCCGCCCGGTCAAGCCAGCGCCAGAAATTCGGCGCGTGAGTCTCCAGCATTTCGCCTTCCACCGGCGGGGTAAAATCCACGTCGCACAGCGTGCGCAGCCAGTGCGATTTACTGTGCGGGCTGAATATGCCGCCTTGGGTATCGAGTACCCCGTTGCGAAAACCAATCAGACGACGCGCCGGTGTATCCTGCTGCGGAATAATCAGTTTCAGGGTCTCCACCACCGAGGCAATTTTCCCGGATGAGAACGGGGCGCGCAGGCGCTGGAATAAGTCAGCCACATTCCGTGAAAAAGTGGCTGCCGGGATATTTTTCCAGATGCCGTTTTCATAGCGGGACAGGAGCTGGCCGTTCGCATCCACGGCCAGCGCTTCACCGTAATGCTCATGCACCCGCAGAGCCTTGTCACTGGCGCTCATGGCCGTAAATTCCGCCTCGCTCATGGTATCAAACGGACTTTGCGCCGGTGGCCGGATGGCGTCATAAATGGCGTTCCGCGTGGCCTCCCCGCCATTCTGCATAAACGCATCATTCCAGTCGCCGAACACCGGCGGCAGGGCGACAATGCCCTCACAGGTTTCTGCGGCCGCGGCGGCTTTTGTCTGGCCGTCGCCGTTAAGGTCACGGTCGGCAGCGAGGACAATCTGGCAGGCCGGGTGTTTCTGGCGGACAAGGCTCGCCAGAGAAAGGAGGTTCACGGACGACAGCGCCACCATGACGGTTTCACCGGTCAGGTGATGCACGGTGAGCGCGGTCGCATAGCCCTCCGCTATCCACAGGTGTTTTCCGGCCTGTTTTTTCCCTTCGATGGTATGGCACGCTCCTTTTACCGCCCCGCCTTTCAGGGGGCGTTTGAGACCGTCAGAACTGATAAGCTGAAGGTTAACCAGTGCGCCGGTATCGTCATACAGCGGGACAACCACATCACCGGCGCGGAACGTCACGCCGCCGGTTTTATGCGTGACCGTCAGTACCGGACATTCCCGGTCGGGGAAGCCCTTGCGGGTCAGGTAGGCGTTGCCGCTGGCAGGTCGGGTTTTCTCCATGAGCCTGACGGCCAGTGCGGCCGCCGCTTTGCGGTCAGCCTCCGTTTCAGCCTCGGCGGCCGCAATCACTTCGGGGGCAACCGGCGGCAGGTTGCCGGTCACGGCGTTCACCTTCCCGGCAGCCTCTGATGCGTTCATGCCGAACACTTTCTCTACCAGCTTAAGCCCGTCACCCGCACCGCACTGGTTGCAGAACCATGTGCCTCGCCCCTCTTTATCGTCAAAGCGGAAACGGTCAGAGCCGCCGCACACCGGACAGGCCTGATGGCGGTTTTTAATCACCTTCACACCCAGCGCCGGGAGAATGCGCGGCCAGTGGCCGCATGCCTGTTTTACCGTCTCTGTTACGTTCATTTTCATCGTTATTTCCTCCCTCAGTGCACAACAGGCGATTGCATGTGACGGGCGCAGAGTTCATCCATCACGGCCAGCCCGAGAAAGGACAGTGAGGGCGCGGCCTTGAGCGGTCCGGCTTCCATTAAATCTTCCAGCAGTGCACAGGCAATCTGACGGCCTTTTTCCTCGCCGTGCTGGCGCAGGTAGAAGCCCTCCAGCTCGGCGGCAATGGCGCTTTCCAGCGCGTCAAGGGTGAGGTGCGGATAGCGGCGCTGGCGTTCGCATACCGTCAGCCATGCACAGGCCACGGAGCGACGATACAGCGCGGCGCGTAATACGGGCGGTAATGGCTTTTTCATACGTTGCCCTCCCCGGTCAGCCAGCGTTGATTGCAGCGCTCTACCACGCCGTCGAGCTGGGCGGTCATGAGGTAAATCACGGAGGTGAGCTGTGAATGCTGCGAAGGGTCACGACGAACGGTGGCGCAGTCCTGCACCTGCATCAGCTCATTGACGAGCTGGCCGACGTTGCGCATATGCTCCAGACATTCGAGGTCACGGGCAGTAATGGTGGTGTGTCTCATGCACGCACCTCCGCAACCGGCAGACGACCGGCAAACGAGAGGACGTAATCGCGAACGAGGGAACGACGTGCCGCGTGTTCATCACCGGCAACGGTGCGGAGCATACAGATACGGGGTTTACGGTTTGCACGACGAACGGCGGCAAACACAAAGACAAACTGCGGGTGTGACGGGGTGAGGGTCGTAGCCATTAGGGCAACCTCCATTGAGTAGCGGTTAACGCCACCACCGGAGTTCTCACGCTCGGGTGGTAGCCCAGACGGGGGTGAGAAACCGGCCTCAATGGGTACCGGCCAGCCCGAAGGCTGCCCCGCCTGAGCCACCATTACGCGGATACAGCAACGGCTAAAGAACCGATGCGTAAACAACAGGTGCACATAGGCATAGACACAAAAAAAGACGCATGGCGCGTCCGGTGTCGCCACTGAGTAACTCGGGTTCTCACGCCCGGCTGCCGATTTTGCGACAGCGGGAAAACTATACCTGGAAACGGCGACAGGAAGCAAGCCAGAAAAAGGGGCGGTTTGCTGAACGGTCATCATCATGCGTCATACCCCCGGTTACGTTCGGCAATGCGATCTGCCATCCATGCCGTGATTTCAGACTGCGCCCATGCCACGTTTTTGCCGCCCAGGCTGATTTGTTTCGGGAAAGCCTCGCGGCTGATGAGGTCGTAAATGGTTGACCGGGACAGGCCACACAGATGCATCACTTCAGGCAGGCGGATAAAGCGCTCCTGAACGGCATCAGAAACAGGCATCAGTGGTGCGGCAGGGGCAGAAGACGGGGAAGAAAAAGCGGTGTGCATCGGGCTACCTCATAAAGTCCATACAGTGCCGGTCATGTCCGTCCGGCATCGGGTAGCTCCTTATTATGTCTATATTTTTTCTCAGGTCATGTGAGATTTTCGGGGAAACAAACATTGACTTTTCGCTCTGGCAAACAAAGACAAACGCTGGCAAAGATGTGCAAATCACTGCATTACAATGCAGCAATTTATATTGCTTTTAGTTATACATTTTTCATTTTTAGTCGAAATATAGTCTTAGTGGTATAGACAGAGCAAAACAGGAGGGTGAACAGTGGTGAACAGACGGTGAACAGTCATACCCTCAACTGTTCACCCTTTATCTAACTGTATTACTTATATTTTTATTTAAGGTGAACAGTGGTGAATAGTTATAAGTAAAAAAACAATCGATGAGTAGGTTTTGCTGAGACCTTTCTCTGGCAAGCCGGGTTTTGAGTGGTGTTTGTGCCAGAACTGCCACAACTGCAATGAATCGAGATGTTGTGTGATGAAGGGCAGAATCATTTCAGGTTGAATAAACGGAGAGCCTGAACATGAAACCCGAAACAGTCATTACCGCCCTGCAAAATGTTGCCGCTCAGCAGTATGAAGTGAACAACCAGCACATCACCGACAAGCTGAGCGCATTCACTGCGGCCAGAGACACCCACGCGGCCAGCATGCAGGTACTGAAAGAGATTGATACGTCCATTGAACGCTGTAAGCAGGAGCGGCAGACCGCCCTCGATGAGAGCGCAGAGGCTGAGCAGGACTGGCGCAGCCGCTTTCGCACCCTGCGCGGCAGTCTCACCCCTGAAATGAAAGCTGAGCACAGCAGGCGTATCGCCAGTCGCGAGCTGGCCGACGAGTTCACCGGCCTGATTGCGGAGCTGGAGACAGACCGGAAACGCGCCATGCTGAATGCCTGCTCCACCGGCAATAAATACCTTTCAGCGCATGAAGATGCCTTTACCGCTTATGCCGGTGCGGAATGGGCTCAGGCTGTCAACGCCGTTCCTGTCGCCCTCATCCGCGCTTTCCTGCTGCGCATTCGTGCCCTCGAAATGAAGGGAGAAAGCGCCCCGCAGTCCGTGGTCATCAGTGAGCTGCGCGATGCGCTGAGCCGTCAGGGCAGCCTGTATCACTTCGATATGACGCAGGAGCCGGTGTTGTCCGTGACGGGCATGCACCGGCCGCAGATTACTGACGTTGATACGGAGCTGTTACGCAGCCCTGCGAAGAGAATGATGCTCGCCAGAAAGCTGGCTGAAAATGGCGAGACAGAAGCAGAGGGGTAAGCATGTTTCACTGCCCGTTCTGCAAAACCAGCGCGCATTCCCGCACCAGTCGCTATCTGTCCGATAACGTCAAACAGCGCTATCACCAGTGCATGAACATTGAATGCTCGGCCACGTTCCGCACGCTTGAATCCATCGACGGGGTTATTCGTTCACCGGCGACAGAACCAGTTATCCCGGCACCCGCACCGGCGGCCACCGTTAACCGTGCCGGTGCGTAAGCACGGCCAGTCATAAGGAGAAACATACGTGACCACACTGACGCTACAGAAAGCCTTTGAGGCCTGTCAGGCAAACAAATCCGCCTGGCTGCAACGCAGGGATGAACTGAAGCAGGCCGAACAGGCATACCGCGAACAGCTTGCCGGTAACGGCCACAGCGGCCGGAGCCTGCAAACGCTGCGCGAAATTATCGACGTGAAAAAATGGGAAATTAATCAGGCTGCCGGGCGTTATATCCGCTCGCATGAGGAGGTGCAGCGAATCAGCATCCGTAACCGTCTGAATGATTTTATGCAGGCGCACGGCGCGGAGCTGGCCGCCGCCCTTGCCCCGGAGCTGATGAATTATCCCGGGCAACATCCCGCCGTTCAGCGCTGCGCCATGCAGCACTCACTCGACTGTCTGCGTGAGGCGCTACAGGTCTGGCTGGCCGCCGGTGAAAAAATTAATTATTCGGCGCAGGACAATGACATTTTAACGGCCATCGGATTCAGGCCTGATGCGGCTTCGCGAGATGATAGTCGTGAAAAATTCACGCCAGCACAGAACCTGAATTACACCCGCCGCCGTGCAGAACTGGCCGTGCGGTAGTCCGCTTAAAAATCCCAGAAAATCCCGCCATTTTTACGTATAAAAGCCATGCATGCATAAGGTGCATGGTTTTGCATGCGTTTTACCGACACAGGATCCCCCGCCAGCGCCAGCACTGGCGTGCCCTGAGGCCGGTCATGCACCTGCATTAAAAGCGCCCCCTTAAGCGGGCAGGCGGGGCGGGGAGAGCATTGCGCGCGAAGGTTGCATTAATTTAAGGACATGATTAAATGTTCATCACGCATCTTCTTCTGATTAGATTTCTCCTAAAATCAAAGTATTCAACCTCAACTAATGGTGAGCAAATGAGCGAAGGACTGGTCACTTTTTTCAAATATAAACAATTAGGATTCCATAAGAGAGGTGATTCATATTATGAGCCATTGATGATGGCCGATATGCTGGATTCCTTACATACTTGGTTCTCAAGTAGGACCTCATTGGCAGATACATTGCCTTGGGATGACAATACCCCCGGTTATTCTTCAAGGAAAAAAGTTTACTTAAAGGGAATTGAGCGTAACGAGAGCACAGGTGACTATGTTGTAATTTTATGGCGAGCAATTGGAAATGGGAATGGAGTTTATGGTATTCGCTCTGACTCTGCCTTAAGTGATGATCGTTTGTACAGTGCTGATGAAGAGTTAGATGGTGAAAATGTTATATGGGGGGAGCCTGCTTATTATTGGTTTGTTCCTTCTTTAAATATTTTTGCATCAATAAAATTTCATAGTTCAGTTTCAGATACAGAACTGATGAATAAATATCTTCGTGATTTCATGACACTGCATAGTGATATTAAAACAAAGCGTCGAGAAATGAAGGAAGGAAAAAATGGTAATTATTTAAGTATATCTTTTGTTTCTGCTTCTGGCGAGAACTTGTGGCTTAGGATATATAGTGAACAATATACAAAATTAACAAATGAAGCCGACTTAGATAGAATCGCAAACCAGATAACGCACTTCGTCAAACGAGATGTGATTAGCGCATCAGTTCAGCCAGATGCTGGCTGGACAAGGTATTTTAGAGGTCTTCCATTCATTTCTAGCGAAGTAACAAGAGATACTCGAAAAATTGAATTAACTATAGAAGCCTCTCCTACAGGAGAAGAGCTGCGTTCCATTTTTGAAACGTACAATGAAGACTATAATGTTAGTGCTGGTGATTGGGCCAACTTAGGTTTTAGAAAAGAAGGTGTAGGGGGAACATGTTGGTTAAACGAGTTCGTTGTAAGGAATACATTATTAGTTAGTGATATAGGTCAGTATGATGATTCAGGGTTTTATACGACTAGTAGAATTTTGAATGCCTTGCACTTAACTAGAGATAATTTACTGGCTGCCTTTACAAGTTCTCCGGACTCCGAAGAACAGGCGAATTCTTGATTGGTGATGTTTATGAAAGATCAAACTCGAGAGCATCTTAAATATCTTCACATCATTCCATTGGTTGCTATTGTTTGGGCCAGTTTTGCATATCGATCTGATATTGTAAGTCAGGATTTAGACCCGTTAATTTCTATTCTGCAAAATGTTTCTGTAATGGTTTTTACTATAATGGGAATATGGATAGCATATCTATATCCTAATGCAATATTGAGGATTACGCAGCCATCAAAAGTGGATGCTATTTTTTCAGATGAGGATAGTGAGCGAGTCAAGATCATTGTTGGTGTTGTGGTTCTATCCGCAATAGTGTTATCTCTTCTTTTAATAGGAGTTGTTTTAAAGCCGTTCATCATTAAATCTTGGCTGTTTATTCATGCCCCAAGTTTTTTTGTCGGCATTGGTATTTTTTCTTTGCTAATATTGAGTTATTTACAACTTATAGCTCTTTATATTGTGATTGCATCTAATGTTAACTTTATAATTGAACTGAAAAATAAAAAAAACAAACATAACCTCAATAGTAGATTGTAATATTGTAATCACTGGCAGTCTTATTGTTAGACTGCCAGTCCATATTTTATAATGAAATCTTGGAGTAAGGGGAAAGTATTCTGTCTGCATACCACTGCAACATACATCTTCTTTTTTCTATATACTGAGCATGATTATAAGTGCCTCGAATACTATTCTTGTCAACATGAGCTAATTGCATTTCAATCCAGGCGCTATCAAATCCTTGCTCATGAAGTATAGTCGACATAGAATGCCGAAACCCATGACCAGTAGCCCGTCCTTTATAACCAAGCAACTCAATTACTTGTGAAACGCTTTCTTTAGAGATCGGTTTACTACGATTATTTCTACCAATAAAAATGTAGGGATAATGGCCGGTAATAGGTTTGAGCTGATTGAATAGCTCAACTACCTGAGTAGATAAAGGAACAATGTGAGGCCTACGCATTTTCATACGTTCTGCTGGTATTTCCCATATACTTTTCTCAAGGTCAACCTCATCCCATGTAGCAAAGCGCATCTCTTGGGTTCGTACACCGGTCAACATGACGATTTTTGTCGCATTCTTAGTGATGATGCTGCCGGTATACGATTCAAGATCCCGAATAAAATGAGGTAACTCTTCAGCGGATAAGAAAGGATGGTGTTTTTGCTTCGGGACGGCCAGAGCAATGGCTAAATCAGGCGCAGGGTTGTACTCAGCACGGCCAGTTATGATTGCATAGCGATAGACCTCGCCACATCTTTGGCGCACTTTTCTAGTCTTCTCCAGTGCTCCACGCTTCTCGATTCGTCGTAGTACCTCAAGCAGTTCCAGAGGTTTGATCTCATTTATCGGGCGTTTACCGATGAACGGGAAAACATCTTGCTCAAATGTTTTAATGATTTCTTCGCGGTAGGCCACTGTCCAGCGATCGGCTTTATTTGAGTGCCACTCCCGACATATAGCTTCGAATGAGTTTTCTGTTGAGAGCTGCTGTGCCAGCTTTTGGGCTTTGCGTTCCTCAACCGGGTCAATGCCATTGGCAACTTGCTTACGTGCGGTCTCACGCTTCTCACGTGCTTCAGCTAGGCTCACAAGGTCGTAGCTACCAAATGACATTAACCGCGCCTTTCCGGCAAAGCGGAAACGGAAACGCCAGCCCTTCGAGCCATCGGGATTGATAAGCAATGACAGGCCTTGTCCGTCGTTCAATGTGTATGGCTTGTCTTGGGGCTTTGCTCGTTTAATTTGTATGTCTGTTAGTGGCATGTGTATAAGTCAAAAATGTGTATAAAAAATCTATACACATCACTATACATATTTTTCATGGATTCAGGGAGAACTTGTCGGACGGTTACGGATGGAGGATTTACTATATGTTTTGAAAATAAAGGATTTTTATACTTTCTCGGATGGTGACGGAGGAATTTTGGCGGAAGATCACAGGAGTCGAACCTGCCCGGGAACGCTGGCGCCCCCAACTGGATTTGAAGTCCAGCCACCTCACCGGAGATGACGATCTTCCGCGCCTGCATTGCTACATGGAGGCGGGGCGCATTATAGCTACTTTCAGGCATTTACCACATACCCCACACCACTTTTTTCACCTCTCTTTTGACCTTAACCCCCCTGTTTCAGCTAATTCTTAAGAAAATCCTCAGGTTAGCATTTCGTGCTCGCCAACTTTAATCCCGATCACAAAAAACAAGAAACGTAATCTCTTAACCAGAAAACGCAATACCCGCATCTGAAACAATGGTTTAAAACCAATGCAACCGGTCTCAGCGCCCCCTACAGCGTGAAGGATAAAAATATGAGCGAAGTCCTGTCAGTAAAAGAGAAGATTGGCTACGGCATGGGAGACGCCGCCAGCCATATCATTTTTGATAACGTCATGCTTTATATGATGTTTTTCTACACCGATATTTTTGGTATTCCCGCCGGGTTTGTCGGCACCATGTTCCTGCTGGCCCGCGCGCTGGATGCGATCTCCGACCCGTGCATGGGGCTGATTGCCGACCGCACCCGCAGCCGCTGGGGCAAGTTCCGCCCGTGGATTTTGTTCGGCGCCATTCCGTTCGGCATCGTCTGCGTGCTGGCGTATACCACGCCGGACCTCAGCCTCAACGGTAAAATGGTTTACGCCGCCATCACCTACACCCTGCTGACCCTGCTCTATACCGTGGTCAACATCCCTTACTGCGCGCTGGGCGGTGTAATCACCAACGACCCGACGCAGCGTATCTCACTTCAGTCCTGGCGCTTTGTGCTGGCGACGGCGGGCGGCATGCTCTCCACGGTGCTGATGATGCCGCTGGTGAACCTGATTGGCGGGGATGACAAAGCCTTCGGCTTCCAGGGCGGGATCGCCGTGCTGTCGGTGGTCGCGTTCCTGATGCTGGCGTTCTGCTTCTTCACCACCAAAGAGCGCATCCAGGTGCCGCCGAGCACCACCTCCATGCGTGAAGATCTGCGTGATATCTGGCAAAACGACCAGTGGCGCATCGTCGGCGTGCTGACCATCCTCAACATCCTCGCCGTCTGCGTGCGCGGCGGCGCGATGATGTACTACTGCACCTGGATCATGGGCTCGCCGGAGGTGTTCGTCGCGTTCCTGACGACCTACTGCGTCGGCAACCTGATCGGCTCCGCGCTGGCGAAACCGCTCACCGACTGGAAGTGCAAGGTCAGCATCTTCTGGTGGACCAACGCCGCGCTGGCGGTAGTCAGCGTGGCGATGTTCTTCGTGCCGATGCATGCCACCGTGCTGATGTTCGGCTTCATCTTCGTTATCGGCGTGCTGCACCAGCTGGTGACGCCGATTCAGTGGGTAATGATGTCCGATACCGTCGACTACGGCGAATGGACTAACGGCAAACGTCTGACCGGCATCAGCTTCGCGGGCACGCTGTTCGTGCTGAAGCTCGGCCTGGCGCTGGGCGGGGCGATGATCGGCTGGATGCTGGCAGGCGGCGGCTACGACGCGGCAGCCAAAACCCAGAACAGCGCGACCATCAGCATCATCATCGGCCTGTTTACGCTGGCACCGGCGATCTGTTACGTGCTGAGCGCTATTATCGCCAAACGCTACTACACGCTGAAAACCCCCTTCCTGACCAAAATCCTGCGCGAGCTGGCGCAGGGCGCGCGCCGCAATCAGCAGGAGTTTGAAAACCTGCCGGTCAGCAAAGAATTGCAGAACTAAGAGGACGTAAGCATGAAAATCAGTGATGGAAACTGGCTTATTCAACCGGGCCTTAACGTGACGTATCCGGTCCAGGTGTTCGACGTGGAGCAGCAGGGCAATGACCTGGTGGTGTACGTCGCGCCGCGTGACGTGCGCGAACGCACCTGGCAGCTCGACACGTTGATGTTCACGGTGCGCCTGTTTGCTCCGCAGGAGGGGATTATCGGGGTGCGCATTGAGCACTTCCAGGGCGCGCTGAACAACGGCCCGCACTATCCGCTGAACGTTCTGAAGGATGTAAAAGTTGAGATTGAAAACAACGCCGAATTTGTCGAACTGAAAAGCGGCAGCGTCAGCGTGCGCGTCACCAAAGGCGAGTTCTGGGCGCTGGATTTCCTGCGCAACGGCCAGCGCATTACCGGCAGCCAGCTGAAAAACAACGGCTACGTGCAGGACAGCAATACCGATCGCAATTATGTGTTTGAACGTCTGGATCTGGGCGTGGGGGAAACGGTCTACGGCCTGGGCGAGCGCTTCACCGCCCTGGTGCGCAACGGTCAGACGGTCGAAACCTGGAACCGCGACGGGGGCACCAGCACCGAGCAGTCCTACAAGAACATTCCGTTCTACCTGACCAACCGCGGCTACGGCGTGCTGGTGAATCACCCCGAGAACGTCTCGTTTGAAGTCGGCTCCGAGAAAGTGTCCAAAGTGCAGTTCAGCGTGGAAGGGGAGTATCTGGAGTACTTTGTGATCGATGGCCCGACGCCGAAAGAGGTATTAAACCGCTATACCCGCTTCACCGGGCGTCCGGCGCTGCCGCCGGCGTGGTCGTTCGGCCTGTGGTTAACCACCTCTTTTACCACTAACTACGACGAAGCCACGGTCAACAGTTTTATCGACGGCATGGCCGAGCGCGACCTGCCGCTGCACGTGTTCCACTTCGACTGCTTCTGGATGAAGGCCTTCCAGTGGTGCGACTTCGAGTGGGACCCGGTGACTTTCCCCGATCCGGAAGGGATGATCCGCCGCCTGAAAGAGAAAGGGCTGAAGGTCTGCGTGTGGATCAACCCGTATATCGGCCAGAAATCACCGGTATTCCGGGAGCTGAAAGAGAAGGGCTACCTGCTGAAGCGCCCGGACGGCTCCCTGTGGCAGTGGGACAAATGGCAGCCGGGGCTGGCAATCTACGACTTCACCAACCCGGAGGCGTGCCGGTGGTATGCCGACAAGCTGAAAGGCCTGGTGGCGATCGGCGTCGACTGCTTCAAGACCGACTTCGGCGAGCGTATCCCGACGGACGTCCAGTGGTTTGACGGCTCCGATCCGCAGAAGATGCACAACCACTACGCCTACATTTATAACGAGCTGGTGTGGAACGTGCTGAAAGAGACGGTGGGAGAAGAAGAGGCGGTGCTGTTTGCCCGTTCTGCCTCCGTCGGGGCGCAACAGTTCCCGGTACACTGGGGCGGCGACTGCTATGCCAACTACGAATCGATGGCCGAAAGTCTGCGCGGCGGGCTGTCGATTGGCCTGTCCGGCTTCGGGTTCTGGAGCCACGATATCGGCGGGTTCGAAAACACCGCTCCGGCGCACGTCTACAAGCGCTGGTGCGCGTTCGGACTGTTCTCCAGCCACAGCCGCCTGCACGGCAGCAAATCCTACCGCGTGCCGTGGGCGTACGATGACGAGTCCTGCGACGTGGTGCGCCACTTCACGCAGCTGAAGTGCCAGCTGATGCCGTACCTGTATCGTCAGGCGGCGCTGGCCCGCGAGTTCGGCACGCCGATGCTGCGGGCAATGATGCTGGAGTTCCCGGACGATCCGGCGTGCGATTACCTCGACCGCCAGTACATGCTCGGGGATTCAATGATGGTGGCCCCGGTGTTCTCCGAGGCGGGCGACGTGCAGTTCTACCTGCCGGAAGGGCGCTGGACGCACCTGTGGCACAACGATGAAATCGAGGGTAGCCGCTGGCATAAGCAGCAGCACGATTTCCAGAGCCTGCCGGTCTATGTGCGCGACAACACGCTGCTGGCGCTGGGTAACAATAACCAGAAGCCAGACTATGCGTGGCACGAGGGGACGGCCTTCCAGCTCTTCAACCTGAGCGATGGCGCAACGGCGGTAAGTGAAGTGCCTGCGGCGGACGGTTCTGTGGCGTTTACGCTGAAGGCGTCACGTCAGGGCGACGTCGTGATCTTTACCGGCGCGGGAGATGCGCAAAACTGGTCGGTGTGCTTGCGCAACGTGCAGAAGGTCGGCGGCGTAAAAGGCGGTTCACATGTGGGCAGCGAGTGGGGTGTGGTGGTGAAAGCCGAGGGGGATGAGGTGGTGGTTCACCTCTGAACCGTAAAAATGCCCGGTGGCGCTTCGCTTACCGGGCCTACATGAGATCGTAGGCCGGGTAAGGCGAAGCCGCCACCCGGCTATTTACTGTGCCGGAGTCACCGTCGACACCATCCCGCCCGTCATGGTCTGCTGCACCTGCTGTTTATCCATATTCACCGCGCTCAGCTTCCCGTTCACCGTCGGCTTCAGCGGCGCATTCGCCTGCACGCTGCCGCTGGCGGTGAGCTGAATATTGCCGTCGCCCGCAATCGGCAGCGCTGGCCAGCCCCACTGCTGCAAAACGTTGAGCGGTACGCCGCGCCCGTTCAGGCTCACGGTGGTTTGCCGCTGTGGCAGCTGTGACACGGTGGCGGTCGCTTCCAGGATCCCTTTCTCGGTAAAGGCGCTCAGGTCGGTAATATTTACCGTCGCGGCGTTGGCATTCAGCGCCAGCGACGGGCGACGCACGTCGACGCGGTTAAAGGTTGCTGCCGCCCCGTTCAGGGTTGCGTTACCGCCCCACACGCCCCACTTGTGATCCTGCGCCAGCCGCAGATTAGCGCCATAACCGTCGAGGGAGGTGATCTGCCACGGGAACGCCGGATCGATGTCGATCACCAGGTTGCGGCTCAGGCCAAATTTTTTCAGCGTCACGCTGTTCAGCCATGCCGGAAGCGGGTCCATCCACAGCGTTTTCCAGTTTTCCGGAAGCGTATATTCCAGCCCGGCAATGGCAACGTCGTCCAGCACCAGCGCCTGACCCTCGCGCAGCCAGTTGCCGGAGGTGCGCACCATGCCTCCTTCCCAGCGGGAGGTGAACTGACGCAGCGCAATGCCCTGCGGGGAGAATTCCGCATTCAGGATAGGGTCAAACAGATGCAGCGAGCCGTAGATAAATTCGCTGGCGTTCATGGATAACCGTCCCTCCTGGCTTTGCCAGTCACCTTTACTCAGGGTGAGGTGACGCAGGCTGAGATCGAGGTCGGTTACCGCCCAGTCTGGCCCCTGTAGACGGGCATCGGTCACTTCCAGCCGCCCAATCTGTAACGAAGGCAGGGTGGAGAGAGGGGCGAAGAAATCCAGCAGCGATTTGTCGCTTTGCAGGCGGATCTCATTCAGACGCAGGGTGTTGATAACCCAGCCACCGTCGGCATTACGCAGAGCCGAGCCCGTCAGCGAGCCGCGCGCCATATCGGCACCGATGGTATTCAGCACCACCTCTTTGCCGTTGAGTTGTCCCTGAATCAGCACGTTGTTGGCCGGTATGCCGTTGAGCGTGAGCGACCCGGCGCTCATCTGGATTTGCGCATTTTTTCCCAGTACGTTCCCCGCCTCGGGCTGCCACGGGCTGACGCCGCCGGTCACCTTTTGCGCACTGAGATCCCACTCCGTATTCGGGCTGTTAAAGGCCATGTTATTCAGTTGCAGACGGTCGGCCTGGAACGGCAGCGGCGCCGTCTGCGGCGATAAATTCAGCGTGCCATCGAACAGGGTGATGGCATCCATATGCAGCGGGTCGGTGATCTGGCGGCTGCTTAAGCCAATATCCACTTTTTTAGCGACCAGCGTGGCCGGTTTGCCATCTCGTCCGAAGGTAACGTTTTCCAGAAGGATGTGAGAAGGGGATGAAAAGCGGTGATCCATCAGGTCAAAGTTGAGCTCGTAATCGGTATTCACCGTGATCCAGCTGCTGACCTGCGATGCGCCCCAGCGGGTCTGGAGCAGAAAATAAAAGGCGAGCACTACAATGAGCAGGGCTACCAGAAGATAGATAAGCAGCTTTCCAATAAATTTCATGGTCTTCCTTCCCGCGAAACGCACATAAGGGTGTTATGCACGATTTATGCGCAATGCTCAAGGCGGGAATGGTGTAAAGAGATGTCACGGCAGGCATTGACAGCCTGCCGTGTGGGGATCAGTTCTTTTCAGGCGGGAAAATGAGATTCAGCACAATAGCGGTAATACCGCCCGCGGCGATGCCGGAAGAGAGCAGGTTTTTCACCCAGTCCGGGGCAAACTGCAAAATCATCGGCTGCTGGGAGACGCCAAGCCCTACGGCGAGAGACAGCGCAATAATCATGATTGCGCGGCGGTTCAGCGGCTCGCGGGAGACGATACGCACGCCAGAGGCCGCGATGGTACCGAACATGACCAGCGTCGCGCCGCCCAGCACCGGCTCAGGGATGTGCTGCACAAACCCGCTCACCGCCGGGAACAGGCCGAGGACCACCAGCATCAGCGCTACCACGAAGCCCACGTAGCGGCTGGCCACGCCGGTCAGCTGGATCACGCCGTTGTTCTGGCCAAAGCAGGAGTTCGGGAAGGTGTTGAACACCGCCGAGACAAACGAGTTCAGTCCGTTCGCCAGCACGCCGCCTTTCAGACGTTTCATGTACAGCGGGCCGGAGACCGGCTGCTCGGACACGTCGGAGGTGGCGGTGATATCGCCAATGGTTTCCAGCGAAGTGATCATAAAGACCAGCATCAGCGGCAGGAGCAGACTCCAGTCAATGCCCAGGCCGTAGTAGAGCGGCGTTGGCACGGTAATCAACGCGCTGTTGGTTGGGGTGGTGTTTTCCGGCAGCATGCCCAGCGCCCACGCCAGCAGGTAACCGGCCGCCATGGCGATCACCAGCGATGCCACGCGCAGGTACGGGTTACGCTGGCGGTTAAGCAGAATAATGATCGCCAGCACCACGCCTGCCAGCAGCAGGTTTTTCGGCGCGCCGAAGGTATGGTCGCTCATTGCCGCGTAGCCGCCCCCGATGGAGGTCAGACCCACCTGGATCAGTGACAGGCCGATAATCATCACCACCACGCCGGAGACCAGCGGGGTGATCACCCGGCGCGCCAGGTGCAGAACGCGGGAGATGATCATCTCTGTGCAGCTGGCCAGCATCAGGGTGCCGAAAAGCGCCGCCATCATCGTCGGGACATCTGCGCCGCCGGTTTTCAGTGCCGTACCGCCCATGATCAGCGGCGCCACAAAGTTAAAGCTGGTGCCCTGAATCGACAGCAAACCTGAACCCACCGGACCCCAGGCTTTAATTTGAATGATGGAGGCCACGCCGGAAGCGAACAGAGACATACTGATGATGTGTTGCGTATCCTGCGCCGGTAACCCCAGCGCCTGGCAAATCAGCAGAGCCGGCGTGATGACCGCAACGAACATCGCCAGCAGGTGCTGGCAGGCGGCAAACAGGGTTTGAGGCAGCGGGGGACGATCTTCAAGGCGGTAAATCAGTTCGCTGTTTTGCTTCTGCGCAATCGGTTGCGCATCAGCAGACTCCAGAGTGTTAACAGACATCGGCGGCAATCCCACGGTGGAAAAGCGGGCATTTTAGCTGACCACCTGGTAAAAGCAAACGATTGCCAGCAAAAAAAAGAGAGAAAATCTGCCGGTGTGAGCAGGTTTTCTACAACGAACAGCAAAAAAAAATTACACTTTTCGCGCTGGCGGCTCATGACGAGCATCACCCGGCCCAGGATAACGCCGCGTGTGTATGGAATACGCGCATAACAGGAGCCTTTTATGATTCATCTCGATACGTTGTCGACCCTTGTTGCCGCAACGCTGGTTCTTCTGCTTGGTCGCAAGCTGGTACACAGTGTTTCCTTTCTGAAAAAGTACACCATTCCTGAACCTGTCGCCGGTGGATTGCTGGTGGCGCTGGCCCTGCTGGTGCTGAAAAAAAGCATGGGCTGGGAAATCGATTTTGATATGTCCCTGAAAGATCCGTTGATGCTGGCCTTCTTTGCCACTATCGGCCTGAACGCTAACCTCGCAAGCCTGCGTTCGGGCGGCAAGGTGCTGGGCGTGTTCCTGATTGTTGTGGTGGGCCTGCTGCTGATGCAAAACGCCATCGGCATCGGTATGGCGTCGCTGCTGGGGCTGGATCCGCTGATGGGTCTGCTGGCGGGGTCGATTACCCTGTCAGGTGGCCACGGAACGGGCGCGGCGTGGAGCAAGCTGTTCATCGAACGCTATGGCTTTGAAAACGCAACGGAAGTGGCAATGGCGTGCGCGACCTTTGGCCTGGTGCTTGGCGGGCTGATTGGCGGCCCGGTGGCGCGCTATCTGGTGAAACACTCCACCACGCCGGAAGGCAGGCCAGACGATGAAATGGTGCCGACGGCATTTGAAAAACCGGACGTTGGCCGCAGCATCACCTCGCTGGTGATGATTGAAACCATCGCCATGATTGCTATCTGCCTCACCGTGGGCAAAATCGTTGCGCAATGGCTGGCGGGAACGGCTTTCGAACTGCCAACCTTTGTCTGCGTGCTGTTTATCGGGGTGATCCTGAGCAACGGTCTGGCGCAGATGGGCTTTTACCGCGTCTTTGAGCGTGCAGTGTCCGTGCTGGGGAACGTCAGCCTGTCGCTGTTCCTGGCGATGGCGCTGATGAGCCTCAAGCTGTGGGAACTGGCCTCGCTGGCGCTGCCGATGGTGGCGATCCTGGCGGTACAGGCCGTGTTTATGGCGCTGTATGCCATCTTTGTTACCTGGCGCATGATGGGTAAAAACTATGATGCGGCGGTACTGGCAGCGGGCCACTGTGGGTTTGGTCTGGGAGCGACGCCAACGGCCATCGCGAATATGCAGGCGATCACCGAACGGTTCGGCCCGTCGCACATGGCGTTTCTGGTGGTGCCGATGGTGGGGGCATTCTTCATTGATATCGTCAACGCGCTGGTCATTAAGCTCTACCTGATGCTGCCGATGTTTGGCTGATCGTCAGGCGTTGGAATACCGCTCGGTTTCTGGCATCCAGCGTTCAATCAACGCTGCCGCCTGTTCGGGGTAGCGTTCATGAATATGACGCGCAAGGCGTTGTACTTCAGGGATCATGGCCTGATCGCGCAACAAATCCGCCACTTTAAATTCGGCGTTACCCGTCTGACGCGTGCCCAGCAGTTCGCCCGGGCCGCGGATCTCCAGATCTTTTTGCGCAATCACGAAGCCGTCATTGCTGTCGCGTAATACCTGCAAACGCATCTGCGCGGTTTTCGACAGCGGGGCTTTGTAGAGCAGCACGCAGTGAGAGGCGATCGCGCCACGGCCCACGCGCCCGCGAAGCTGGTGGAGCTGCGCCAGGCCCAGGCGCTCCGGGTTCTCAATAATCATCAGGCTGGAGTTCGGCACGTCCACGCCCACTTCGATGACCGTGGTCGCAACGAGTAAATGCAGTTCACCCTGTTTAAACGACTGCATCACCGCCTGCTTCTCGGCAGGCTTCATGCGCCCGTGAACCAGACCGACGTTCAGCTCCGGCAGGGCGAGCTTTAACTCTTCCCACGTGGCTTCGGCAGCCTGCGCTTCCAGCAGCTCAGACTCTTCAATCAGGGTACAGACCCAGTAAGCCTGACGTCCTTCGTGGGTGCAGGCGTTGCGCACGCGGTCAATGATGTCGCTGCGGCGCGTGTCCGGAATGGCGACCGTCGTCACCGGCGTACGGCCCGGCGGCAGCTCGTCGATGGTGGAGGTATCCAGATCGGCATAGGCCGTCATCGCCAGGGTGCGCGGAATCGGCGTGGCGGTCATGATCAGCTGATGCGGGTGGAAGCCCTGTTGCAGACCTTTCTCCCACAGCGCCAGACGCTGATGAACACCAAAGCGGTGCTGTTCGTCGATAATGACCAGCGCCAGGCCGTTAAACTGCACCTGTTCCTGGAAAATGGCGTGCGTGCCGACAATCATCTGCACCTGCCCGCTGGCAATGGCGTCCTGCTGCGCAAGGCGCGCTTTGCCCTTCTGCTTCCCGGCCAGCCAGCCCACTTCGATTCCCAGCGGGGCAAACCAGTTACGGAAATTGTTGGCATGCTGCTCGGCCAGCAGTTCCGTCGGCGCCATCAGCGCCACCTGCTTACCGTGGGCGATGGCGCGCAAAGCGGCCAGCGCGGCAACCAGCGTTTTACCGGAACCCACGTCGCCCTGCACCAGGCGCATCATTGGCACATCCAGCGCCATATCGCGTTCGATCTCGGCAGTCACCCGCGCCTGGGCGCCGGTGGGTTTAAACGGCAGTGAGGCCAGCAGCTTATCTTTGAGCTCATCACGCTGGCTTAATGGCTGCGCGTGGAAGCGCTGCGTACCTGCGCGCAGGGCCAGCATGCTCAGGTTGTGAGCCAGTAATTCCTCAAGGATAAGACGCCGTTGGGCGGGGTGTTTACCGCTTTCTAAATCAACAAGCTGAAGCGTTGGCGGTGGACGGTGCAGGGTGCGTAACGCCTCCGGCAGGCTCATCATGCCCTGTGCCAGCTCCGGCGGTAGCAGCTCGTTAATGGCGCAGGTATCGAGCAGCTCCAGCGCCTGGTCGGTGAGCTTGCGCAGCGTAGCCTGCTTAATGCCTTCAGTGGTTGGATAGACCGGCGTGAGCGTCTCCTGTAGCTCAGGTGAGCTGAGATCGCCCTGCACGCGGTATTCCGGGTGGATCATCTCCGCGCCGTATTTGCCCCGTTTGGCTTCACCGTACGCAAGTACGCGTCGTCCAGTGGCAAGGCTGTTTTTCATTGCCGCATTGAAGTTGAAAAAGCGCATGGTGAGAATGCCGGTGCCGTCGCTGATCTGGCAGGTCATCATTCTGCGTCCGCCAAAGGTGATGTTGCAGTTCAGCACTTCCCCTTCAACGGTGGCGTAAATAGCGGGCAGCAGATCGCCAATCTTATAAAGCTGAGTACGGTCTTCGTAACGCAGGGGGAGGTGGAGCAGGAGATCCTGCACGGTGTGCAGGCCAATCTTCGCCAGTTTACTGCTTTGAGCCGCGCCCACGCCCGTCAGGCTGTTGAGCGGTATGGCTTCCAGCAGGCGGCCTTTCATGATTTAGCCCGCGTACTGCATGGTGGACCACCACTCGGCATCGGCTTCAATTTCGCCCTGCGCGTTGACGTGGGGGTAAGGCAATTTCTTCTGCTTCGCAACGCGAGCCAGCACCGGATAGCCACCTTCAAACAGCAGGCGCTGCTGCTCCTCTTCCGGCAGCATGCTGTTGCTGCGCTCGTACATTCCGGCATTCTGACGCTGGCGCTGCGCTTCATACAGGATCAGCGCCGAGGCGACCGACACGTTGAGTGACTGGACCATCCCGATCATCGGAATGATGATGTCCCGGTCGGCCAAATCCAGTGCTTCCTGCGTGATCCCCGTTTTCTCCTGGCCCATTAAAATGCAGGTTGGACGGGTGTAGTCGATCTCACGGAAATCCACGGCTTTAGCAGAGAGGTTGGTTGCCAGAACCTGCATGCCACGCCCTTTCAGGTGCGAGACCGCCTCACCAATAGTCTGGTGAGTTTTCACGGATACCCAGCTGTTACTGCCTGCGGCGGTGGAGGCCATGGTACGCATACGTGCGCCTGGCCAGACGGCGTGGACTTCATGCACGCCGACGGCATCTGCGGTGCGGACGATAGCAGAGACGTTATGAGGTTTATGGACCTGCTCCATGCAGACCGTCAGATCAGGCTGACGCCTGGCGAGCATTTCGCAGATTCGCTCGTAACGTTTTGAATTCATAATGCTAGTTTCGGTTTCGGGTGACTTTAATGACATCCGGCATCACGCGGATCTTGCGCATAATATTCGCCAGATGCACGCGGTCACGGGCGGTCAGGCGAATAAAGGCGCTGTAAACGCGGCCATCTTTTTCTTCCGTATTCAGGCTTTGAATGTTGGACGAGGCCGTGTTGATCGCTGCCGTCAGGTTCGCCAGTGCACCCTGGTGGTTGAACATATCCACCTTGATTTCAGTGATAAATTCCTGCGCCGTCTCTTTATCCCACTCGACCGCCATGAACTTCTCAGGCTCTTTCTGATAGCCACGGATGTTACGGCAGGATTCGTGGTGGATCACCAGCCCTTTACCCGGGCTGACGTGCGCAATAATCGGATCGCCCGGGATAGGACGGCAGCATTTGGCGAAGGTGATGAGCACCCCGTCAGCGCCTTTGATTGGCAGGTGACCATGATTTTGCGTGGTGGCAGGAACGGCTGTCGTTTCGCCTTGTTGCAGGTTCTTCGCCACGACCACGCTCATGGCGTTGCCGAGGCCAATCTCTGCCAGCAGGTCATCCAGCGAGGCGAGCTTCATACGCTCCAGCTCATGTTGAATGTTTTCTGGCGGGATCTCTGCCAGTTTGCGGCTGCCACCCAGCGCGTGGTTGAGCAGACGACGCCCCAGGCTAACGGAGTCGTCGCGCTTGAGGTTTTTCAGCAGCTGGCGGATTTTTGCGCGCGCTTTTGAGCTCACGACAAAGTTCAGCCAGGCGGCGTTAGGACGTGCCCCCGGCGCGGTAATGATCTCCACCGTCTGTCCGCTGAAGAGCGGCTGCGACAGCGGATAAGGCTGCCTGTCGACGCGGGCACCTACGCAGGCATGGCCGATATCGGTATGCACGGCGTAAGCGAAGTCGACCGGTGTCGCGCCCGCAGGCAGTTCGACAATGCGTCCTTCCGGTGTGAAAACGTAAATCTCATCCGGGAAGAGATCGGATTTAACGCTCTCGATAAATTCAAACGAGCTACCTGCGCTCTGTTGCAGCTCCAGCAGGCTCTGCATCCAGCGCTGGGCGCGGATTTGCGCGGTAGTGCTGCTTTCACCGCCGTGCTCTTTATAAGCCCAGTGCGCCGCGACACCCATCTCCGCCATTTGATCCATATCTTCGGTACGAATCTGCACCTCAACAGGGACACCGTGCGGGCCAATCATGGAGGTGTGCAAAGACTGGTATCCGTTCGCTTTAGGAATGGCTATGTAATCTTTGACGCGCCCCGGACGCGGCTTGTACAGGCTGTGCATCTGCCCCAGCACGCGGTAGCAGGTGTCTGAGTCGTGGACGATCACGCGGAACGCGTAGATATCCATGATCGAGTGAAAACGCTGCTCTTTGAGCACCATTTTGCAGTAGATAGAGTACAAATGCTTTTCGCGACCGCTCACGCGGCACGGAATGCCCGCTTCCTGCAAACGCCCTTCGATTTCAGAGAGGATCTTTTGAATCATCTCTTTACGGTTACCGCGAGCGGCTTTCACCACCTCTTTAATCACGCGATAGCGGTTCGGGTACAACGCTTCAAAACCCAGCTCTTCCAGCTCGGTTTTAATGTGATGAATACCTAAACGGTGCGCCAGCGGACTGTAGATTTCGAGGGTTTCACGGGCGATGCGGCGACGTTTATCCGGGCGAAGTGAGCCCAGCGTGCGCATATTGTGGGTGCGGTCAGCCAGTTTGATGAGAATGACGCGGATATCCTGCACCATCGCCATGATCATCTTGCGAAAGTTTTCGGCCTGCGCCTCTTTCTTGTCGCGGAATTTCAGCTTATCAAGCTTAGAGACCCCTTCCACCAGCTCGGCAACGCTTTTGCCAAACAGCTGTTCCATGTCCTGGTAGGTGGCAGGGGTATCTTCAATCACGTCATGCAGCAGGGCGGCCATCAGCGTTTCGTAGTCGAGTTTCATCTCGGCCAGAATACAGGCCACCGCTACCGGGTGCGTGATATAGGGTTCACCGCTTGAACGTGTCTGGCCCTCGTGAGCGTCACGTGCAACGAGATACGCCTGCTGAAGACGCTTAATCTGGTCTTCAGGCAGGTAGGTTTGAATCAGTTGATTCAGGCTTTCAAACAGATACAAGGGCGACCCGCAGGTTTAATTAACGACGACCTTCAGCAATAGCGGTAACAGCTTGTAATTCAGCGGCTTCCTGCTCTTGCTGCTCCTGGCGCTCACGCACGTCGAGGATCTGGTTGTTGATCAGACCTTCTTCGATTTCGCGAAGTGCAATAACGGTGGTTTTATCGTTTTCTTCCGGTACCAGCGGATCTTTACCGCCTACCTGCATCTGACGAGCGCGACGCGCGGCGACCAGCACCAGGTCAAAACGGTTACCAATTTTCTCTACAGCGTCCTGAACAGTTACGCGTGCCATACTTAAAATGCTCCACAGGTGAAGAAATGACTGGGCATGATACTGAAAGTGGGTTCAGTCTGCCAACAGTTTGGTGATTAATGCGTCATGTCGCTGCTTCTGGCGGCTCATACGCAGACGTTCTGCGCGAAGGATAGTTTTGAGATCGCTCAGCGCGGCATCAAAATCATCATTCACAATAAGGTAATCATATTCCGCGTAATGGCTCATTTCTGCAACAGCTTGCGCCATACGCTTCGCGATAACTTCTTCGCTGTCCTGGCCGCGACCACGCAGGCGGCGATCCAGTTCATCTTTCGATGGCGGTAAAATAAAGATACTGCGCGAATCAGGCATTTTCTTACGAATTTGCTGCGCGCCCTGCCAGTCGATATCCAGGAACACGTTCACGCCGGTCGCCAGTACCTGCTCAATGGTTTCACGTGAAGTGCCGTAGTAGTTACCGAAAACTTCTGCGTGTTCAAGAAACGCGTCTCTGCCAATCATCGCTCTGAATTCGTCGTGATTCACAAAGAAATAGTGTTCACCGTGCACTTCACCCGGACGCGGTGCTCGCGTGGTGTGAGAAACAGAAACCTGCGTATCGTACAACGGTTGGGTTTTTAACAGTGCCTGAATAAGGCTGGATTTACCCGCGCCACTAGGGGCAGAAACAATATAAAGCGTGCCTTGAGCCATGAGAGTCTTTTGTATGTGTTAACGAAGAAGTCCTACATACGGGCTTATTATACACGTCGCCGCTGTGTGACGTAGCCTTTGTCACACTTTTTCCCCTGGATGATTAAATTTTGCGTGCCGTTTTCAGCTTTTACCTTCCTTTTGCTGCAATAAAAACAATGCGCTGAAGCGCGCTCGTAAAATGCAATTTTGCAGCTGGTCTGCGGCTCCCGGGCAGGGTATACCCTTCGCAAAACAGGGAGGGGTAATAATGGTGAAATGGATAAGCATACTGATGATCTTCTTAAGCAGCGGGGCGATGGCAATGTGCCCGGTCTGGTCACCGGCTAAAGCCGGGCAGGAGATCGCGGCCCTGAAGGCGCAGCTGACCCGCTGGAATGAAGATTACTGGAAGCAGGGCAGCAGCGAGGTGAGTGACGACGTTTACGACAGGCTTAACGCCCGCTTAAAACAGTGGCAGCGCTGTTTTCACGATGAGCCGCTGCACGACGATCGCCCTGCCGCCAGCGGGACGGTGAAGCATCCCTTCGCCCATACCGGCGTGCATAAGGTAGAGAGCAAGCAGGCGCTTAGCCGCTGGATGGCGACGCAGCAGGAGCTCTGGGTACAGCCAAAGGTGGATGGTGTTGCGGTCACCCTGGTCTACAAAAACGGCAAGCTGGCGCAGGCGATTAGTCGGGGCGACGGCTTACAGGGGGAAGAGTGGACGGCACAGGCGCGAATAATTCCCGCTATTCCGCAAACGCTGGCCGGGCCGCTTGCCAACAGTGTGTTGCAGGGTGAACTTTTTCTGCTGCGCGAGGGGCATATCCAGCAGCGGATGGGAGGGATGAACGCGCGTGCGAAGGTAGCGGGAGCGATGATGCGCGCGACCGATCGCGCAGCGCTGAAGCAGACAGGCATTTTTATCTGGGCCTGGCCGAACGGCCCAAAAGCGATGAAAGCACGCCTTTCCGCGCTGGCGGAGGCAGGTTTTACCCTGACGGCCCGCTATACCCTGCCGGTTAAAAACGTGGCTGACGTGGAGGCGCAGCGGACGGCCTGGTTTAAGGCTTCGTTGCCCTTCGCCACGGATGGCATTGTGGTCCGCGCCTCGGCAGAGCCGCCGGGTGAGCAATGGCTGCCGGGGGAAGGGAGTTGGGTCGTCGCATGGAAATACCTTCCTGTGGCCCAGGTGACGGAAGTCAAAGCGATTCACTTTACCGTTGGCCGTACCGGGCGGATCACCGCGATTGCGCAGCTTGAGCCGCTGATGCTCGACGATAAACGTGTACAGCGCGTCAGCTTAGGGTCGGTTAACCGCTGGCAGAGGCTGGATATTGCCCCCGGCGATCAGGTGCTGGTAAGCCTGGCGGGACAAGGTATTCCCCGGCTGGATAACGTGGTGTGGCGCAATGTGGATCGCCGTAAACCGCAGCCGCCCTCATCGCGCTATAACGGTTTAACCTGTTTCTATGCCTCTCCGGAGTGCATGGAGCAATTTTTTGCCCGGCTGACGTGGCTAAGTTCCAGGCAGGCGTTAGATATCGAAGGAGTGGGCGAATCAGGATGGCGGACCCTCTATCAGGCGCATCGGTTTGAGCACCTCTTCTCCTGGCTACAGCTCACGCAGGCGCAGCTCACCGCGACGCCGGGGATATCGGCATCGCATGGCGCTGCGCTGTGGCATCAGTTTAACCTGGCGCGGGAGCGTCCTTTTATCCGTTGGATCACCGCGATGGGAATACCGCTGGCCCGGTCGACGCTCAGGGCGGCAGGGGATCGCACCTGGCAGGCGCTGAGTCAGCGAAGCGAAGCGGAGTGGCGGATGCTGCCGGGTGTCGGGCAGGAGAAGGCCCGCCAGGTCGTAAACTGGCTGCATCAGCCTCAGATTGATGCCCTGGCAAAATGGCTGGCCGCAGAGCACATCGGTGGATTTTAATCGGCATGCGCTCCTGAACAGACTGGCGAGGGGGCACATACTTCCGCTGCCGTGAAATAGCGTATTTATGAGACGCGGTTTATATACGCAATAATTATGAATATAAATGAATCATTCATGATGAATATATTTTGAGGAAATATTATTCCCCATCCCAATTTCAGGATTTGCTCTGCTTGCGTTTTTATTTTCTTCGAGAGAGCGGCTTAATTGATCTCAATCACTATTAATCGAGAGCAATAGCCGGGAATGAAGGGGTTATAGGTGATGCAGCCTGTATGCTGAACGAGGTGTTGCTTTTAATTTCAGTAAGTTAAGTGTTTTATTAATAATATGTTGAGTTTTTCCTGGTTAACAATTGGTCATATTTATTCTGCCGGAAATCATTGCGTCAAATTATTATAAGAATTATCTTATCCAAAATTTTTAAGGTAGTTACCGCTGGGGTGCATTTCGCATCACTTCTGCGTTTTCCTTTCTTTTTGCACCCCGTGAGGGAGTTAACTATCTGAACTCCAATTGAAGCAATTAAGGGTACCGAAATATATCCTGGCGGTTTATATGCGCTGGTGTTCAGAGCCCAGGGCTTTTACATGGATGATTTTCCGTCCCTGTCGGGCCGGAATTCAGCCCCGGGCTTTATGCCCGTTAACCGGGACCTGGTTTCCAGGTGCTCATATTTTCCTTCATTTGAATGAGGACCAAAAATGAAAAGGACGCTTTGTACAGTGCTGACGGCACTCACGCTGGCGACTGCCCTGCCTGCTATAGGCGCTACCACCGAAGCAGGTAGCACCAGCGCAGCAACAACCGGTACAACAACCGGAGCAACGGTGGGAACTACCGCTGGCACTACGGGAGGACTGGCGGCAGGTGCGATTGGGACAACCGCTGTTGTCACCACCGCTGCGATTGCCGGCGTAGCGACGTTAGCCGTTGTCGCGGCAAGCGACAGTGGCGATGACTCAGGCAATGGTACTTCCACGACGACAGTTACCCGCTAAGGCTGGTGCGCAAGGCGATATAGCTTTGCGCTGAACAGCGCAACGACTTGACCCGGTGGCGATATCAAAGCCGGGTATTTAATTGATTTCAATGTTATTTAATCAAGGATTTCTGGTGAGACTGTTTATTCTGCTCATCATGACTCTGCTGATCCAGGGATGTACGCCGAGCCAGCAGAGCATTATTGAGACCTTTAACGCCAGCCTGGACGGGCGCCAGGATGTGACGGTAACGGACGGGCAGATTCAGGCGCTCCCATACTCAACCATGTACCTGCGTCTGGATAATGGCCCGAGGATCCTGGTGGTTCTCGGATACATCGAACAGGGAAACAGTAAATGGTTATCGCAGGATAATGCAATGATCGTCACGCATAACGGTCGCCTTATCCACACGCTCAAGCTCCCTTATAACCTGCTTGAGGTAACCAACCTTGAGCACGATCCGCTGCGCCACACGCCGCAGCTCCGCGACGGCAGCCAGTGGTCGCGCGATGTGCGCTGGCAGGAAGAGGGGCGGTATCGCTCCGCACACCTGACCTCGCGCTTCTCCCTGAGCGGGATTGAAAACCTGACCCTTGCCGGAAACACGCTACGTTGTCAGGTCTGGCAGGAGACGGTGCAGGCCGACGGCCTCGATCGTCACTGGCATAACACCTTCTGGATTGATTCCGCCACCGGGCAGGTACGCCAGAGCGAACAGATGCTCGGCGCGGGCGTATTCCCTGTCGCCATGACGATGTTGAAGCCCGCCCCATGAACAGACTCAGAAAATGGTTACCTGGCGTAGGGCTATCTCTCTTCAGCCTGTCCGCCTCATGCGCAAGCGTCGTTACCGTGCATCAGCCGGGCAAAACGTGGTCTGCTGAACCGGCTGATACGCTCTCCCGGCTGGTCACCCAGCCGCAGCTGAGCAACGTCTGGTGGCAGGGCGCTGTCATCGCAACCCCTTCCGCCACGCGGCGCGCGCAACAGACGCAACAGCAGGTGCTGGCGTCGCTTTCAGCCTGGCAGAATCGCGCCGATGACGAGCGGATCGCGACCATTCGCGCTGTCGCTGCACAGATCCGCTCCCTGCGGATCGTCGGGCGGCAGTTTGTCAGCCTCGATCCAGACGCCGTGCGTACCGACGCCCGCGGCGATCGTTCCCTTGAGGGCCGTTACGATCTGTGGCTCTCGCCTGCGCCCCGCACTGTCACGCTGATGGGGGCGGTCGCCACGCCGGGGAAACTGGCCTGGCGACCGGGCGCAAGCATCAGGGATTACTTACAGGGGCAGCTGCGGCTGGCTGGCGCCGACAGGAATCACGTGACCGTTATCGATCCTGACGGCAGTACGGTTGTTGCGCCAGTGGCGTACTGGAATGCACGCCATATTGAAGCAGAGCCGGGCGCTGTTCTGTGGGTGGGGTTTGATCCCCGGGCGGTGCCGGACGATTTTACCGATCTGAATGAGCAAATCGTTGCGCTCCTGACGCGGCGGATACCTGACTGATGAACAAACTTTTTTTACTGAGCGGCCTTGCTCTGGCGATCTCTTCTGCCTGCCACGCGGAGCTGCGTACCTGGCCCGATCCGACCGGACCGTCACAGTCCGACTTTGGCGGCACCGGCCTGATGCAAATGCCCGACGCGCGCTTTGGCCGGGAAGGGGAATTCAGCATCAACTACCGCGATAACAACCAGTATCGTTTTTACTCCTCTTCGGTCGTGCTCTTTCCGTGGCTGGAAGGGACGATTCGTTATACCGACGTCCGCACCCGCAAATACAGCAGCGACGAGGATTTCAGCGGCGATCAAAGCTACAAGGATAAGTCGTTCGACTT
This sequence comes from Enterobacter cloacae complex sp. 6730903, assembly GCF_048283985.1. Classification (NCBI taxonomy): domain Bacteria; kingdom Pseudomonadati; phylum Pseudomonadota; class Gammaproteobacteria; order Enterobacterales; family Enterobacteriaceae; genus Enterobacter; species Enterobacter cloacae complex sp. 6730903. The sequence continues at coordinate 29,039 of NZ_JBLVXX010000006.1, forward strand.
TAAGGTTCGTCTGTGGGAAGAGGACTATAGCCTGCCGCAGGTAGCGCTCGGCAAGCGCGATATTGCGGGCACCGGCCTGTTCGACGGTGAATATCTGGTTGCCAGTAAAATGGCCGGACCGGTCGATTTTACCTTTGGAATAGCCTGGGGATATCCCGGTAATAGCGACAACGTGGGTAACCCGCTGTGCCACGACAACAATAAGTATTGCACCCGCGGCGAATCACATGATGCCGGGGATATCAGCTTTAGCGATATGTTTCGTGGTCCGGCGTCGCTGTTTGGCGGACTCCAGTATCAGACACCCTGGCAGCCCCTGCGCCTGAAGCTCGAGTATGACGGCAACAATTATGCCGATGATTTTGCCGGCTCCATTAAGCAGTCGAGCCATATTAACGTGGGGGCGGTCTATCGCGTTGCCGACTGGGCCGATCTCAACCTCAGCTACGAGCGCGGCAATACGCTGATGTTTGGCTTCACCCTGCGGACCAATTTTAACGATCTGCGCCCCGCGCTGCGTGATAACCCGAAACCGGCCTGGCAACCGGCACCGGCAGGCGAGACGCTGGACTATACCTCGGCGGCAAACCAGCTCACCGCGCTTAAGTACAACGCAGGCTTCGATGCGCCGGAGATCCTTCAGCACGGCAATACCTTATACATGACCGGCGAACAGTATCGCTATCGCGATCCGCGCGAAGCGGTGGATCGCGCCAACCGTATTCTGATCAATAACCTGCCCGACGGGGTCGACACGATCGCTATCACCCAGCGGCGTGACCATTTGCCGCTGGTCACGACGCAAACCGACGTCGCCAGCCTGCGCAAACAGCTGGCGGGAGAGCCGCTCGGCCAGGAGGAGGCGCTCAGGCAGCAGCGCGTCGAGCCTGTGGATACTACAGCGTTCGGGCGCGGCTACCGTATTCGCGCCGATCGCTTCAGCTACAGCTTCAAACCGACGCTGGCGCAGTCGCTGGGCGGTCCGGAAGATTTCTATATGTTCCAGGTGGGGGTGATGGCCAGCGCCAGCTACTGGCTGACCGATCGTCTGCTGCTCGACGGCGGCGTGTTCGCCAACCTCTATAACAACTACGACAAGTTCAAATCCTCGCTGCTTCCCGCTGACTCCAGCCTGCCGCGAGTCAGAACCCATATTCGAGATTATGTCAGCAATGACTTCTACATCAACAACTTACAGGCCAACTATGTCGATGCGCTGGGGCACGGCTTCTATGCCCAGATTTATGGCGGCTACCTCGAAACCATGTACGGCGGCGTGGGAGCAGAGGCGCTCTGGCGCCCGCTGGATAGCGACTGGGCGCTGGGCGTGGATGCGAACTACGTCAAGCAGCGCGACTGGGACGACATGATGCGCTTCACCGACTACAGCGCGCCAACCGGATTTATCACCGCCTACTGGAACCCGGCGAAGCTCAACAGCGTGCTGATGAAGCTGAGCGTCGGGCAGTACCTGGCGAAGGATAAAGGCGCCACCCTCGACGTCGCGAAGCGATTCGACAGCGGCGTGACGGTAGGCGTCTGGGCGGCGCTGACCAACGTCTCGAAAGAGGATTATGGCGAAGGTGGCTTTAGCAAAGGCTTCTACATCTCGATCCCGCTTGATCTGATGACGATCGGCCCAAATCGCAACCGGGCGGTGGTCTCGTGGACGCCTCTCACGCGTGATGGCGGCCAGATGTTAGGCCGTAAATATCAGCTCTATGACATGACGTCAGAACGCGAAACCCCGGTAGGGCAGTAGTACCGGATGAAACAGGCATTACTTAACCAGATGATTTTCCTGAATGAAAAACGTTAAATTTTCCGTGCTTGCGTTGGCTATGATGGCGTTAAGCGGTTGTACTATCGTACCGGGCCAGGGACTTCGCACCCAGGGCAAAGATATTATCGATCTGCCTGACAGCAATTACGATCTGAATAAGATGGTCAACGTCTATCCGCTCACGCCGGGGCTGGTGGAGCAGTTGCTGCCTGGCAAAGTCGACTCCCGCGCGAATCCTGAACTGGATCGCCAGCTCCAGAACTACCAATATCGCATCGGCGTCGGCGACGTGCTGATGGTTACCGTCTGGGACCACCCGGAGCTGACCACCCCCGCAGGTCAGTACCGTAGCGCCAGCGATACGGGCAACTGGGTAAATGCCGATGGCACGATCTTCTACCCCTATATCGGCAAAATCCGCGTCGTCGGCAAAACGCTGGCCCAGGTGCGCGATGAGATCGCCGCCCGGCTGGACTCTGTGATTGAGAGCCCGCAGGTGGATGTCAGCGTCGCGGCGTTCCGCTCGCAAAAAGCCTACGTGACGGGCGAAGTGGCTAAGTCGGGCCAGCAGCCCATCACCAACATTCCGTTGACCATAATGGATGCGATCAATGCGGCAGGCGGCCTGACGTCGGAGGCGGACTGGCGCCACGTGGTGCTGACCCATAACGGCCAGGACACGCACATTTCTCTCTACGCGCTGATGCAGCGCGGCGATCTCACCCAGAACAAACTCCTCTATCCGGGCGATATTCTCTTCATTCCCCGTAATGACGACCTGAAAGTGTTTGTCATGGGCGAGGTGGGTAAACAGAGCACCCTGAAGATGGACCGTAGCGGCATGACGCTGGCGGAAGCGCTGGGTAATGCGCAGGGCGTGAATCAGGATATGGCCGACGCCACGGGGATCTTTGTGATTCGTCCGTTGCAGGGCAAGCAGAACGGCAAAATCGCCAACGTCTACCAGCTTAACGCCCGGGATGCCACCGCGATGGTGTTGAGCACCGAATTTCAGCTTGAGCCTTACGACATCGTCTATGTCACCACCGCGCCGCTGGTGCGCTGGAACCGCGTGATCTCTCAGCTTGTGCCGACCATTACCGGCGTACATGACCTGACTGAAACAGGGAGATATATCAGAACATGGCCAAACTAACGTTTAACGCCATCCTGGTGATCTGTACCGGCAATATCTGCCGCTCTCCCATTGGGGAACGGCTGCTACGCCGGCTGCTTCCCGCCGCCCGGGTCGATTCAGCGGGAACGTGTGGCCTGGAAGGGAGCACCGCCGATTCACAGGCGACAGAGATCGCCGCCGAACGCGGCACCCTGCTTGAGGGCCACGTGGCGCGCAGGCTCACCCCCGCCATGGTGCGCGATTACGATCTGATTCTGGCGATGGAGCTGGAACATATCGAGCAGGTCACGGCTATCGCACCGGAGGCGCGCGGCAAAATGATGCTCTTTGGTCACTGGACGGGCAGAAAAGAGATCCCGGACCCCTACCGTAAAAACCGGGACGCATTTGAATATGTTTATGGGCTGCTGGAGCAGGCCAGTCTGGAATGGGCGAAACGGCTCAGTTAATCACACGGGATAGTTACGTTTTATGTCAACAAATAACCTTCACGCCCATGATGCGTCTGCCGCGAATAACGAGATCGATCTGGTGCGCCTGTTGGGTGAGCTGCTCGACCACCGAAAATTTATTCTCATCCTTACCGCGCTGTTCACGCTGGCGGCACTGCTTTATGCGCTCTTTGCCACACCGGTTTATCAGGCCGATGCGCTGATACAGGTGGAGCAGAAACAGGGCAACGCGCTACTCAGTAACCTTAGCGAGTTCATCCCTGACTCCTCGCCAGAGTCGGCGCCGGAGCTTCAGCTTCTCCAGTCGCGCATGATCCTCGGTAAAACGATTGATGACCTGAACCTGCGCACGCAGGTAAGTGAAAACTATTTTCCCCTTGTCGGACGCGGCTGGGCGCGGCTCATCGGCCAACAGCCTGGCATCGTCGATATCCGTATGCTCAATCTTCCCCCTGTCGCGGGCCGGGCGCAAAAGCTGACGCTGACCGTCGGCGAGAAGGGCCACTATCAGCTGGAAGGCGATAACGTGACGTTACAGGGCGTAGTGGGACAGCCGCTGAGCGCGGCGAATATCGCCATTACCATTGCCGCTATCCAGGCGAAGCCGGGTACGCAATTTACGATTACACAGCTGAGCGAGCTGGAGGCCATTGACGCGCTACAGCTGCGTTTTTCCGTGAGCGAGCGCAGCAAGGACAGTGGGATGCTTGGCCTGACCATCACGGGGGAAGATCCCGATGAGATGGCGCGCGTGCTTAACTGCATCGCCGATAACTATTTACAACAGAACGTGGCTCGCCAGGCGGCGCAGGATGCGAAAAGCCTGCAATTTTTGAAGCAGCAGCTTCCGCAGGTGCGCAGCGAGCTGGACCAGGCCGAGGAGAAGCTCAACCGCTATCGCCAGCAAAATGACTCCGTTGACCTGAACCTGGAGGCAAAAGCGGTGCTGGAGCAGATTGTAAATGCGGACAATCAGCTCAATGAACTGACCTTCCGGGAAGCGGAAATTTCGCAGCTCTACAAAAAAGATCACCCCACCTACCGGGCGCTGATTGAGAAACGCCAGACGCTGGAGCAGGAAAAAAACCGCCTGAATAAACGGGTATCGTCCATGCCGTCAACCCAGCAGGAGGTGTTGCGCCTGAGCCGTGATGTGGAGTCGGGACGCGTTATCTACCAGCAGCTGCTTAACCGCGAACAGGAGCTGAGCATCGCCCGGTCGAGCGCAATTGGTAACGTCCGCATTATCGATCCGGCCGTGACCCGGCCGCAGCCAGTCAAGCCGAAAAAAGCGCTGGTCGTCGTTCTGGGGGTTCTCCTGGGTCTGTTCGTCTCTGTGGGCTGGATCCTGGCGCGCAGTATGCTGCGTATGGGCATTGAAACGCCGGAGCAGCTGGAGGAGCATGGGATTAACGTCTATGCCACCGTACCGCTGTCGGAATGGCTGGCTAAAAAGATGCGTTTGCGCAAAAAAGACTTTATGTCCTCAGGGCTGCGCCATAAAACCAAACATATCCCCTTCCTGGCGGCGGATAACCCGGTCGATCTCTCCGTGGAGGCGATTCGCGGCCTGCGCACCAGTCTGCATTTTGCGATGATGGAGTCAGCGAACAATATACTGATGATCTCTGGCGCCACGCCTGACAGCGGTAAAACCTTTGTCAGCAGTACCCTGGCGGCCGTCGTGGCGCAGGCGGGCCAGAAAGTGCTCTATATTGATGCGGATATGCGTCGCGGGTATGCCCATGATCTGTTTAAGCTCGACAATACCTGCGGCTTGTCAGAAATGTTGTCCGGTAAGGCGGAGTATACCCAGGGCGTTCAGACCTTCGATAAAGGCGGATTCGATACCATCGTGCGCGGGCCGATCCCCCCTAATCCGGCGGAGCTTCTGATGCATACGCGTTTCCAGCAGCTGCTGGACTGGGCGAATGAACGCTACGATCTGGTGATTATCGATACGCCACCGATCCTGGCGGTCACCGACGCGGCTGTTGTCGGCCGTCGCGCAGGCACCACGCTGCTGGTCGCCCGCTTCGGGATGAACAGCGTGAAGGAGATGCTGGTCTGTGTACAGCGTCTGGAGCAGAGTGGCGTCAATACCAAAGGGGTGATTCTCAACGGCGTCGTTAAGCGGGCAAGCAACGCTTACGGCTACGGCTATCATCACTACGGTTACAACTATTCGAGTAATTGATTATCCGGCGCCTGCCCGTTCTGACATTAATGCGCATTGTGTTTGTAATGAAAAACGGGCAGGCCCAGCTTAAGGCGCAATGCCAGCATACGCGCGGTGAAGCCAAACAGCAGGGTGGAGATAACAACCACATCGTGGCTGGTGACATAGTGCTGCAAGGCGACATAAAGCACTGCCGCGGCAAAGGAGATGCCGGCATACAGTTCCTTCTGGAAAACCAGCGGGATACGCTTGCAGAACATATCCCGCAGCACCCCGCCAAACACGCCCGTGATCACGGCAGCGATGGTGGCGATAACCGGGCCTTCACCCATATCGAGAGCGATTTGTGCGCCAATGATGGAAAAAACAATCAGCCCAAGCGCATCCAGCACCAGGAACACGCGGCGCAGATGAGGCATCACCGGGGCCACAATCGTGGTTAGCACGGCTGCCGTTGCCACGATAATGACGTACTCAGGGTTTTTTACCCAGCCGAGCGGATAATGGCCAAGCAGGATATCGCGCACGGACCCGCCGCCGAGCGCAGTGGCTGTGGCAATGATAATCACGCCGAAGGTGTCCATACGGCGACGTCCGGCAGCGAGCGCGCCGGTCATGGCTTCTGCGGTAATGCCAATAAGATAGAGAATGTGAAGCAGCATAAACCCTCCGGAATGAAGAGGAGGAGATTAGCGATTTGTGCGGAAGATCACGATTGAGATTTTCTAAGGCGAGGGGGTTTGCCCTACAGAAATTTATCAACGCATGCCTGGCGGGCTTGTGATAAGGCGGCAGGAAAAGAAATTAAGGCTAAATAAGGATTAGAAAAAGTAATGGGTGGTGTGCGAGGCAACACCACCCTGAAAGGAATTACTCGATATTCTGGATCTGCTCGCGCATCTGCTCAATCAGGACCTTCAGTTCAATCGCTGAATTGGTTACCTCTGCATTGATAGACTTAGACGCCAGCGTGTTCGACTCGCGGTTGAACTCCTGCATCATAAAGTCGAGACGGCGGCCTACCGCTTCTTTCTTCTTCAGAATGTTGTAGGTCTCTTTAACGTGCGCTTCCAGACGATCCAGCTCTTCAGCCACGTCCACACGTTGCGCCATCAGCACCAGCTCTTGTTCCAGACGGTTGTTTTCCAGCTGGACTTCCGCCTCTTCCAGTTTGGCGACAAGACGCTCACGCTGCCATTGCAGCACTTCTGGCATATGAGCGCGCACTTTAGCGACTTCGGCGCTCACGCCTTCAAGGCGTTGCTCAATCATCGCTTTCAGCGCCTGGCCTTCGGTTTCGCGGGCAACGATAAAGTCGTCCAGCGTGCCGTCGAGTGCAGCCAGGATTTCAGCGGTAATCGCGTCCAGATCCTGCTCTCCGGCGGCCATCACGCCAGGCCAGCGCAGAATATCAACCGGGTTGATCTCGCCTTCATCGCTCTGCATTTTGACCCAGTTCGCCGCATTAACCAGGTGTTTCGCCAGTTTTTCGTTCAGGATCAGTTCGCCCTGCGCGCTGGCATCGGGCTCAAAACGCAAATTACATTCCACTTTCCCGCGGGTCAGACGCGTACGGATACGCTCACGTACCACAGGCTCCAGGCTGCGGAACTGTTCCGGCATACGGAAATACGTTTCCAGATAGCGCTGGTTTACCGAGCGCATTTCCCAGGTAGCGCTACCCCAGCTACCCTTGATTTCACGCCGGGCGTAGGCGGTCATACTGCGGATCATAGACATTCCCGTTTTTAAAGGAGAGATGGGGGGATTATAGCTTTCAGGGGCTTCTCAGGATAGGAATAAGCGTCCTTTATCCGTATAATGCGCAGCCACATTCGTTTCAAGCCGGAGAATCCATCATGCGTCCAGCAGGTCGTAGCGCCAACCAGGTGCGTCCCGTCACCCTGACCCGTAACTATACAAAACACGCTGAAGGCTCCGTGCTGGTTGAGTTTGGTGACACCAAAGTGCTTTGCACCGCGTCCATTGAAGAGGGCGTGCCTCGCTTCCTGAAAGGCCAGGGCCAGGGGTGGATCACCGCCGAATACGGTATGCTGCCGCGCGCAACCCATACCCGTAATGCCCGTGAAGCGGCAAAAGGTAAGCAGGGCGGCCGTACTATGGAGATCCAGCGCCTGATCGCGCGTGCGCTCCGCGCCGCGGTTGACCTGAAAACGCTGGGTGAGTTCACCATCACGCTGGACTGCGACGTGATCCAGGCCGATGGTGGCACGCGTACGGCCTCTATTACCGGCGCCTGTGTGGCGCTGGCAGATGCCCTGAACAAGCTGGTTGCCGCCGGTAAGCTGAAAACCAACCCAATGAAAGGGATGGTTGCTGCTGTCTCCGTTGGTATCGTTAACGGCGAAGCGCTTTGCGATCTGGAATACGTTGAAGATTCTGCCGCAGAAACCGACATGAACGTGGTGATGACCGAAGATGGTCGCATCATTGAAGTGCAGGGTACGGCAGAAGGCGAGCCATTCACCCACGAAGAACTGCTCACCTTGCTGGCGTTGGCCCGAGGGGGTATCGAATCTATTGTAGCGACGCAGAAAGCGGCGTTAGAAAATTGATTTTAAGGCGACCAATGAGTCGCCTTTTTTTTGCCTGTAAGACTGAAAAGACAAAGGAGCAAATCCATGAAATCGTATCAGCGCCAGTTTATTGAGTTTGCGCTTAACAAGCAGGTACTTAAGTTTGGCGAGTTTACGCTGAAATCCGGGCGTAAAAGCCCGTATTTCTTCAACGCCGGGCTGTTTAATACCGGGCGCGACCTGGCACTGTTAGGCCGCTTCTATGCCGAAGCGCTGGTGGATTCCGGGATTGATTTCGACCTGCTGTTTGGCCCCGCGTACAAAGGCATTCCAATTGCAACCACCACGGCGGTGGCGCTGGCGGAGCACCATGACCGCGACGTACCGTACTGCTTTAACCGTAAAGAGGCCAAAACCCACGGTGAAGGCGGTAATCTAGTAGGCAGTGCGTTGCAGGGGCGTGTGATGCTGGTGGATGACGTGATCACCGCAGGTACCGCGATCCGTGAATCGATGGAGATTATCCAGGCTAACGGCGCAACGCTTGCGGGTGTGCTGATTTCACTCGATCGTCAGGAGCGCGGGCGCGGCGACATTTCTGCTATTCAGGAAGTGGAGCGCGATTATGGCTGCAAGGTCACGTCGATTATCACGCTGAAAGAGCTGATTGCGTATCTGGAAGAGAAGCCTGAGATGGCGGATCATCTGGCAGCGGTAAAAGCGTATCGCGAAGAGTTTGGCGTTTAATTCAATTGCCTGGTGGCGCTACGCTTACCGGGCCTACCCGTTCGTAGGCCGGATAAGGCGAAGCCGCCATCCGGCGATGGCGTTACTGTAACTGAGCAGCCACTAACGGCCAGCGGGCGTCAAAATCGTCCGTTGGTCGATATTTAAACTCGCTGCGCACAAACCGGGAGAGCATCCCTTCGCAAAATGCCAGGATCTGGCTTGCCAGCAGGGTCTCATCCGTATTATATCCCTCGCCTTCCCGCATTTTCTTCTCGCGCAGAACCTGACGCAGCTGGGCTTCGATACGCTCAAAAAGCTGGTTTATACGGCCTTGCAGACGATCCTGTTCAAACATCAGCGCGTGGCCGGTCAGAATACGGGTCAGACCCGGGTTACGTTCACCAAAGCCCAGAATCAGCAGCACAATCAGACGCAGACGCGTGCTGGTGTCTTTTTCATCCTTCAGAATCAGGTTGATGCGCGTGATCAGGCTGTCTTCGATAAACTCGATCAGGCTGTCAAACATCCGGGTTTTGCTCGGGAAATGACGATACAGCGCCGCCTCTGACACGCCCACAGAGGCCGCCAGCTTTGCGGTGGTGATGCGTTGACTGCCGTCGCTGGATTCAAGCATCAGAGCCAGAGATTGAAGTATTTCTTCGCGACGATTCCTTTTCGCGGTTTGTTTTTCTGCCATGTTACAAAATACCCCTGAAAATAAGCACTTGTCAGGCTGGCAACCACACAGCGACCCGCAAACTGACGTTTGCGGTTTGTTATTGCATTATGGCGCTGTGAGATGCGTGTTTGTCGGGCAGTTATTTGCGCCCGGAATGGCCGAAGCCGCCTTCGCCACGGTCGGTAGCATCGAAGTCTGCCACCAGGTTAAATTCTGCCTGCACCACCGGTACAAACACCATCTGCGCGATACGCTCGCCCGGCTCAATGGTGAAGCTGTCCTGGCCACGGTTCCAGACGGATACCATCAGCTGACCCTGATAGTCAGAGTCGATCAGGCCGACCAGGTTACCCAGCACGACGCCATGCTTATGGCCCAGGCCAGAGCGCGGCAGGATCACCGCTGCCAGTGACGGGTCAGCAATGTGAATCGCCAGCCCGGTCGGGATCAGGGTCGTTGCACCCGGCGCCAGTTCTACGGCGTCATCGAGACAGGCGCGCAGGTCAAGACCGGCAGAGCCGGAGGTGGCATACGTTGGCAGCGGAAATTGCTCGCCAACGCGCGGGTCCAGAATCTTAACGTCGATTTTTTTCATCATAACGGGTAACGATCTCGTCCAGTAATTGTTGGCCCAGGAGTTCTTTGCGCTCAAGCGGTAAGACTTTATCTCCATCCTGCCAGAAAAGGTGCAATGCGTTGCTGTCGCTGTTAAATCCTTGCGTGGACAGCGATACGTCGTTCGCGCAAATCAAATCGAGGTTTTTGCGGGTACGTTTTTGCCGGGCATATTCTTCCACATTATTCGTTTCTGCGGCAAACCCAACAACGTAAGGACGATGAGTTTTCAATGCGGCGACACCGGCAACGATATCCGGGTTCTTCACCATTTTTATTGTTAATTCATCACCTTGCTTTTTAATTTTGGCGTCGGCAATGGTTTCGGCGCGGTAATCAGCGACGGCCGCACAGCCGATAAAAATATGCTGCTGTTGAGCATGTGCCTGTACGGCGGCTTCCATTTCCAGCGCGGTCGTTACATCAATACGCTGCACGAACGCAGGGGTGGCAAGCGACACCGGGCCGCTCACCAGCGTGACGTTCGCGCCGCGTTTGGCTGCCGCGGCAGCAATCGCAAAGCCCATTTTGCCGGAGCTGTGGTTGGTGATGTAACGCACCGGATCCAGCGGCTCGCGCGTGGGACCCGCGGTAATCATGATGTTGAGATGTTGCAGATCGTTGACAGGCGAGAAATGGGCGGCGGCCATATCAACAATCGTCAATGGGTCGAGCATACGCCCTGGCCCAACGTCGCCGCAGGCCTGGCTGCCGCTGTCCGGTCCCCAAATCAGCAGGCCGCGCGAGGCCAGCGTGTCCAGATTATGCTGGGTAGCGGCGTTGCGGTACATCTGCTGGTTCATTGCGGGCACAACCGCGACGGGCGCAGGCGTGGCGAGGCAAATGGTCGTTACCAGATCGTTCGCCATACCGGCTGCCACGCGGGCAATTAAATCTGCCGTGGCGGGGGCAAGGATAACCAGATCGGCCCATTTCCCCAGTTCAATGTGGCCCATTGCGGCTTCGGCTGCCGGGTCGAGCAGGCTGTCGGATACCGGGTATCCCGAGACGGCTTGCAGGCTCAGCGGGGTGATAAAGGCTTTGCCGCCTTCGGTGATCGCGACCCGTACGTCGGCCCCGCGCTCGCGCAAACGGCGCACCAGGTCTGGCGTTTTATAGGCAGCAATACCGCCGCTGACGCCAAGAACGATTTTTTTACCGGCCAGGCTCATCATGATTCTTTCCTGTTGGGTTTCACCAGAGAGCGGGCATTTTATCACAATCCCTAAAACGGGGTGATGATGTCCTTAATTCACTTTGCGAGGCGTTACGCAAGAACGAAACGTCAGCGTCGAGCCCCGAATTTGCCTGTGGCAGCATAATGGCAAACAGAAGGAGGCCGGGCATGGAAGAGACTGAACTGCTGCTACCGCGTGAAAAAATGCTGCGTCATGGCGTCACGTTGTTAAAGGACGACGAGCTGCTGGCGCTCTTTTTACGCACAGGCACGCCGGGGAAAACGGTATTTACGCTGGCGAAAGAGCTGATAGACCATTTCGGTTCACTGTATGGATTGCTGACCGCTGAGCTGGAGGCGTTTACGCACGTTGAGGGCATTGGCGTGGCGAAATATGCCCAGTTACGGGGCATTGCCGAGCTAGCCCGGCGATTTTACAACGTGCGTATGGAGGAGGAAGACCCGATCCTCACCCCCGACATGACTCGCGAATTTCTGCAAAGCCAGCTCTCCGATCTGGAGCGGGAGATCTTTATGGTGATCTTTCTCGACAACAAAAACCGGGTACTGAAACATACCCGCCTTTTTTCGGGAACATTGAGCCACGTTGAGGTGCATCCGCGTGAAATTGTGCGGGAAGCGATAAAAGTGAATGCAGCCGGCGTGATCCTCGCGCATAATCACCCCTCTGGCTGTGCAGAACCAAGCAGAGCTGACAAAGCAATTACCGAACGTATTATCAAATGCTGTCAATTCATGGACATTCGTGTGCTGGACCATCTGATAATTGGCCGCGGAGAGTACATTTCTTTTGCCGAACGTGGCTGGATTTAGGCCTTTTCTCGCGATCCATCGGGATCTTTGTCTGTTCGGGACTTGAGCACACCGCCGAGTCAGCGTATACTACGCCACCTTTGAGAATCTCGGGTTTGGCATTTGGGCCTGGCAATCGAGAGTTCAATAGAACTATGCGATGACCGGGCTGTAAAGCCTGACGAGGCGCCGATACCCCATACGAAGCTCGAGCTAATTTGATTTTTGGAGAATAGACATGTCCCGAGTCTGCCAAGTTACTGGCAAGCGTCCGGTGACCGGTAACAACCGTTCCCACGCACTGAACGCGACTAAACGCCGTTTCCTGCCGAACCTGCACTCTCACCGTTTCTGGGTTGAGAGCGAGAAGCGTTTTGTCACCCTGCGCGTATCTGCTAAAGGTATGCGTGTAATCGATAAGAAAGGCATCGATACAGTTCTGTCCGAACTGCGTGCCCGTGGCGAAAAGTACTAAGTACTTAAAGAGGAAATAAATCATGGCTAAAGGTATTCGCGAGAAAATCAAGCTGGTTTCTTCTGCTGGTACAGGTCACTTCTACACCACCACGAAGAACAAACGTACTAAGCCGGAAAAACTGGAACTGAAAAAATTCGATCCAGTTGTACGCCAGCACGTACTGTACAAAGAAGCTAAAATCAAATAATTTTAGTCTCCTTGTATTGAAAAACCCCGCAACTGCGGGGTTTTTTGCATTCTGCATCTCAACGGAGGAACCATGCCTGAATTACCTGAGGTAGAGACCAGCCGCCGCGGCATTGAGCCCCATCTGGTTGGCGCGACTATTCTTCATGCTGTCGTTCGCAACGGGCGTCTGCGCTGGCCGGTGTCCGATGAGATCCACGCGTTAAGCGACAAACCTGTCCTGAGCGTACAGCGCCGCGCGAAATACCTGCTGCTGGAGCTACCTGACGGCTGGATCATTATCCATCTGGGCATGTCGGGAAGCCTGCGCATCCTCACCGAAGAGTTGCCTGCGGAAAAGCACGACCACGTTGATCTGGTGATGAGTAACGGCAAAGTGCTGCGTTACACCGACCCGCGTCGCTTTGGCGCATGGCTGTGGACCAAAGAGCTGGAAGGACACAACGTGCTGGCGCATCTCGGACCTGAGCCGCTGTCAGAGGCGTTTAACGCGGATTATCTCAAAGAGAAGTGCGCGAAAAAGAAAACCCCGATTAAACCCTGGCTGATGGATAACAAGCTGGTGGTGGGGGTGGGGAATATCTATGCCAGCGAATCGTTGTTTGCCGCCGGGATCCATCCCGATCGGCTGGCCTCCTCGCTGTCGGCGCAGGAGTGCGAGCTGCTGGTCAGAGTAATTAAAGCGGTACTGCTGCGCTCAATTGAGCAGGGCGGGACGACGCTGAAGGATTTCCTGCAAAGCGACGGGAAGCCGGGCTATTTTGCGCAGGAGTTGCAGGTTTATGGCCGTAAGGGTGAGCCGTGCAGAGCCTGCGGGACGCCGATTATTGCCACGAAGCACGCTCAGCGCGCCACGTTTTACTGCCGTCAGTGCCAGAAGTAGGGTTACTTTAGCTTTTCCATCAACGCCTGGTGGACGTTAACCGGCAGAAAGTGGGTAACGTCCCCGTGATGGCGCGCCACCTCTTTCACCAGCGAAGAAGAGATGAAGGACCACTCTTTGGAGGGCATCAGGAATACGCTCTCCAGCTCCGGCATAAGATGGCGGTTCATGTGTGCCAGCTGCATTTCATATTCGAAGTCTGCTACCGCGCGAAGACCGCGGATCAGGATATTGGCCTGCCGGTCACGGGCAAAGTTTGCCATCAAGTCGCTGAATCCGACGACCTCAACATTCGACAGATGCGAAATCGCATCGGTGGCAAGCTGCACGCGTTCGTTCAGGTCGAACATCGGCTTTTTGCTCGGGCTGGCGGCAATGGCCAGAATCACCTTGTCGAACATACAGGCCGCACGGGTGATGATATCAAGATGACCGTTAGTGATCGGATCGAAGGTACCCGGATAAATCGCTTTTGTGCTCATGGCTCACGTTTTCTCTGAGTAGCCGCGGTTCAGCGCCCACAGCTCGGTGTATTTGTTGAAAGTATACTGGGCATTCACTACGGCCAGTAACCAGCCCTGTTTGCCGTCCAGCACGCCGCCACGCAGCAGCAGCGTTTTCAGAAACGCGCCCAGCGTGTGGGTGAAGATGCCGGTCAGCGTGGCCTTCTTGCCGCGCGCATGCCGCTCCTGCGCCCAGGCGGTGGCATAGTTCAGCTGTTTGCGCTGGAAGCTGGCGAAATCGCGGCAGGTCAGATGAAGCAGATCGCCCGTCAGGGGGATGATCTGAGCGCCATCGCAGGCCAGAGATTCATGGACCAGGTTATCGTTGTACTGATAACGCTCGCGCACATAGAGGCGCATCACGCGGTCGGGGTACCAGCCGCTGTGGCGCATAAAGCGGCCCAGGAAATAGTTACGACGCGCGATACTGTAGACCGCGCCAGGCTGTGGCGCGGCAAGCACCGTTTGAATGGCCTGTCGGAGTTCCGGGGTGACGCGCTCATCGGTGTCGATCATCAACACGTAATCGCCCGTGGCGTAACCCTGCGCACGCTGACGCTGAATACCGTAGCCCTGCCAGTCGGTGTCGGTAAAGACTTTTGCCCCGGCTGCACGGGCAACGTCCGCCGTATTGTCCGTACTTCCGGAGTCGAGAATGACGATTTCGTCAGCCCAGGCAACAGAGGCCAGGCAATCCGGAAGCAGGTCGGCGGCGTTTTTGGCGATCATCACGACCGACAGACGCGTTGACATTAGTGGCTCCGCTGCGGCAGGTAAGGTTGCAGAAGTTGCAGCAGACGGGTCAGCGCCCCCTGGTTCTGATGCAGGACTTCAACGGCGTGACGACCGTACCACAGGCGGTAATCTTCGTCAGTCAGAAGGGTAGAGACCTCTTTGACCACCGAATCCGCGTCGGTCACGGTGATTAAGCCATCGGCTTGCTGCAATTTCGCGCAGATATCTTTGAAGTTAAACGTGTGTGGCCCCATCAGCACGGGAATGGCGTGGGCTGCCGGCTCCAGCGGGTTATGACCACCGCGCTCCACCAGGCTTCCGCCAACGAAAGCAAGATCGGCGATCCCGTACAGCAGCATCAGTTCGCCCATCGTATCGCCAATCACCACCTGCGTGCTGCCAGAGGGAATTTCGCCGCTGCTGCGCAGGGTGAAGCTGAAACCGCCTTTTTGCACCATCTCGCGGGCATCTTTAAAACGCTCAGGATGGCGAGGAACCAGAATCAGCAGTAAATCAGGGAATTTTTCCAGCAGCTGACGGTGAGCCTGAAGAATAATGGCTTCTTCGCCGTCATGGGTGCTGGTGGCAATCCAGACCTGGCGACGCGGCGCCCACTGACGACGCAGTGTTACCGCACGGGCGGCGAGTTCAGGGGTGACGGAAATATCGAACTTCAGGCTACCCGTGACCGCAAGCTGGTTGCGCTTCAGGCCGAGGGCGATAAAGCGCGCGGCATCTTCTTCGTTCTGCGCGGCGATCAGCGTGATTTTGCTGAGCAGGCGACGCATAAATTTACCCAGCTTGCCGTACCCTTTCGCCGAGCGTTCCGACAGACGCGCGTTGGCGATAACCAAAGGAATTTTACGGGCATGCAGGGCGGAAATCATATTCGGCCAGAGCTCGGTTTCCATGACGATCACCAGTTTAGGGCGCACGGTATTCAGGAAACGGTTCATGGCGCAGGGGAGATCGTACGGCAGGTAGACGTGATGCACGTCTTTACCGAAGGCAGACATCACGCGCTCTGAGCCGGTTGGCGTCATCGTGGTGACGGTGATGGGCAGTGACGGATAACGGTGGCGCAAGGCACGCACCAGTGGAATGGCGGCCAGCGTTTCCCCGACTGACACGGAATGCAGCAGAATACCGTCCGGCGCCACTTTATTGCGGCAGTAGCCATAACGTTCGGCCCAGCGTTTACGGTACGCAGGCGCTTTACGGCTACGAAGCAACAGTCGCAGCCACACCAGTGGCTGAATGATGTAGAGCAGGGCGGTATACAACAATTCCAAGCGATTATCCGTTTTTTTAGTTTCGGCCGGGAAATTCTAAGCATTTAAGCGTGCTAAAGCTATCTCTTATGCCAGATACCGTTTTAAACGGAAGTAGCGTCGGCCCAGGCGCCAGCGCAAACGCGGGCTTTTGGCACTTTTCCAGATGAGCTTCCAGATCCCGGTGTCGAAGAACTCTTTGATTATCATTGATTTCTTCGCCTCATCCTTCATGTTGTCGAAGGTATGAATAATTCCCAGACCCTCTTTAGCGATTTGCCAGTAACAGGCCGGGATATTTTTCACTTTATCCGGGTAGCGCTGGTTAATGGCATCAAGCATCTTCAGGATCTTCATGTAATGGCGCGCAGAGCGAATCAGCGTGTCGTCATTATCCGGGGTGTGCGATACCGAGGCGGAGTGAATGTAGTAGTCGTAAAAGCGTTCGCTGGTGTACTGAACGCGTTCCGCGGCAAGCAGCACCTCAGTCGTCCACGGGATATCCTGATGGCGCAGGCCTGGCTCGAAACGGAAGCCGTGCTGACGAATAAAATCGTGACGATAGATATTCAGCCAGGTCACATGCAGGAACTTACGTGAATCCAGCGCCTTTTTTAACCATGCCGCGCCATTCATGACGCCCGTTGAGGCGAGCTTATCTTCAGGGAAGATAGGGCGAGACGGTTTTTTGTTATTTTCCCAGACGTAGTTGCCATTGCAGGTGGCGACATCCAGATTCTGCGTGACGGCCATATCCAGCAGACGCTGGTACATGCCGGGTTTGAAGACATCATCAATATCCGGGAAAGAGAGATACTGCCCGGTCGCAACGGCCAGGCCAGTATTACGCGCGATGGACACGCCCTGATTAGGTTGTTCAATAACCTGCATCTGTGGCAGCTTTTCGCGCCATTTTTCGACAATCTGCATCGAGCGGTCAGTGGAGCCGTCATTCACGATGATGACTTCCACACTGTCGATGTGTTGATTTACAAGGCAGGTAAAGAACTGATCGAGAAAAGCTTCACCGTTATAAACGGCAACCACCACGCTTAATAAAGGCGCTGAATTTTGCATATGAAACCTGATTATTTTTGGTTGTCGACCAAAGCAATGTATTGCTGGCAAATGGCGTTGATACCGAACGAGGCGATCGTTTCGCGATCAACAACCGGCGGAGAGGCATACAGTTCTGCCAGTGTTTTCGCCAGTGATTCGTCGGTTAACGCGGTCAGACCACGCGCCAGGGGGCCAGTAAGGATCTCAGCAGGGCCGCCAGGGCAGTTTGTACTCACCGGTGGGGTCTGACAGATAATGGACTCTACCAGTACGTTACCAAAACCTTCGCAGTCGGAACTTAACACTAAAAGGCGTGCCCCTTTGATCCACGGGTAGGGGTTAGTTTCGAACGGGCGGAAGACGATCTTGTTTTCAATTCCCAGCTTAGCGGCAAGCTGTTTGAGCTGGTTTATTTTCGCGTCAGAACCTTTACCCATCAACACCAGCGATGCGTCGATCTTGCTCAGCGCGAACGCCCGCAGCAGCCGGTCGTGACGTTTGTGTTCATGAAAACGGCCAACGTGGATAATGTAATCCTGCCCCTGCATCTCAAAGGGCGCTTCCGCCAGACGCTGAATTTCAGGGATATCAAAGGGGTTATGGATAACCGCTTTGCGCCGCAGGGGGATCGCGAGTACCTCAGACAGATCGTGCAGCACGGCGCCGGATACCGCCACCACGTTGCGGTTTTCATAGGTATGACGAATTTTATAATGCTTAAACCAGCGAGAAAGCCCGCTGCGATGGCGCAAATAGGAAAAGGAGAACATCCCGTGTATGCAGAACCAGACCTTATCCCGATCCAGCACGCGGCTGTGCGCTACGATACGGTCGGTTTTATGCAGATGCGAGAACACGACGTCAAATTTACCGCTGCGTTCTGCCTGCTCGATGGCGCGATCCAGCAAACGGGCGCGACGCGGGATCTCGGTCAGCTTCCGCCAGGGTTTTTTACAGGTATCCTGCACAACCTGAAAATCGATACCTTCCGGAATGGCGTAGTCGCACACCTTCCGTAAGGAGAAAAGGGTGACCTGATGCCCCAGTTCTGTCAGTCCGCTGGAGAGGGTGAGAACCGTTTTTTCGGCTCCTCCACCGGGTAAACCATCAATAATCATTAGGATGCGCATTATTAATCCAGTAATTTTTGATAAAGCGAAATAAGCTGACTTGATAGTTTTTCAGGGGTTGCTTCTCTGACGCGTTCACGCGCCGCAAGCCCCATATTGTTATTTTTTTCCAATGAAGGGATGGACATGACGGCCTCCTTCAATGTGTGGATATCAAGTGCATCACAGTAAAACCCGTTCTGGCCTTGCTCAATAAATTCTGAACCACCGCAACTCTCTGACGTAATGACGGGCAATCCACAGGCCATTGCTTCAAGTATGACGTTAGGGAAAGGATCATACAGCGTCGGCAGCAGTAAACCATCAGAAAGCTGATAAAATGGCAGCGTCTCTTTTTGCATCCCCAGGAAACGGATTTGCCCCTCACAGCCTAATGAGCGGGCGAGGTCGCGATAACGGCTTTCCGCTTTATCCTGACCGACCACAACCAGCCACGCCGAAGTTCCTGCTATAGCCCGAATAGCGCTTGCCAGCCCCTTGCGTTCAAACCCTGAACCCACGAAGCAGAAAATGACGGTATCAGCGGGTAAGCCAAATTGCTGACGCAGTACAGCACGCTGACGCTCTTCTGCCGGAACGAAGCGGCTGGAATCTATTGAATTATAAATCACATGTATCTTTTTTGCGTCAATATCAAAGTCTTCGACGATTTCGCGCTTGATCATCTCCGCATTACAGATAACGGCTTTCAACTCGGGCGCCTGGTACATTTCACGTTCTGCGTGCATCACGTAGCGGTGATAGCGATCGTGCATAAGCAGCTTCGCGCGCCAGGCGGGAAGAATACGCGTACGCTGTAGCAGCCAGCGTCGATGTACACCATCCCCGGCGCGGTAAATATCGCAGCCCGGAATACGTTCATGGCTCTGGACAATATCAAACTGCTGTTGCTGCCACAGCGCGCGCGCGGCGTGTGCAAAGCCGCGCTCACGGCTGATGCGGCCCCACTTTCGGGGATCGCAAATATGAATATGCCAGTCGTCCTGCTTTTCGCCCTGCCACTCACGGGTGATGACGTTGAGCTCAAGATTTTGATTGCTCAGCGCGGTAAGTGCCCTGGAGACAAAACGTTCTGCTCCGCCATCCGGACGATATTTTTGGCGCACAATGGCCAGACGATGAAGCTTCATTGCAGGTTTCTCCTTGCGGCGGAGACGACAGCATCAACGGGGATGGCGTCGAGATAACGTTCCGTCGTTTTTGTATCAATGGCGTCAGGGTTGGGAAGCGGGCCGTAGTCGCCTGCCCAGATGACCTCGCCGTTAACCTGCCATGGCGACCAGAACGTCAATTTTGACGGGCCAAACAGCGCCACGCAGGGCGTCTGAAGGGCGGCGGCCATGTGCATGGGTACGGAGTCAACGCCAATGAAAAGGATCGCGTGATCGATAAGCGAAGCCAGCTGGCGCAGGGTTAACTGCCCTGCCAGCGATACAACACCCGTCTGCGGGGAGGCGGCAAGAATACGGTCAATCATCGCCAGCTCTTTCTTATCCGGTCCCGCCGTAAGGACGATAGTGTGGCCGTCCTGCTGCAACGCGGCGATAGTTTGCGCCATTTTGCCTTCGTCCCAGCACTTAAAGAACCAGCGTGAAGTGGGTTGAATAACGATGTAGCGGTCTCCCACGCCATTTTGCGTCAGCTTTTGGTGAGCATGGCGCCAGTCATCCGCGCTATAAGCCATGGTCACGGTAGGGTTGGCCATTACCGGCAGCGCTGACAGTATGGAGAGATTTTGTTCAACGGTGTGCAGCGACTGATGGCTGGCGACCGAGACCAGTTCACTGTGACAAAAACGCCAGAAGGCATTATTGCGCTTGTTAAAGGCGAACCCGAGCCGAACCGGTGCGCCGGTGAAGCGGGTAACAATCGCGCTGCGCCATTGATCGGCAAGATTGATCACCAGATGATAATGCTGAGCGCGTAAAGCACGAAGCAACTGCCACTCTTTTTGCAGGTGCTTCAGCGTCCCCAGCTGCTTCCATTTACGATCGATACCATAGATCGTCCCGATTGCCGGATGCGCGGCGAGCATGTCTCGCGTCTCTTCATAGAGAAGCACGTCGATTTGGGCTTCAGGCCATTTCTGGCGTAATGAATTGATGACGGGGGTGGTGAGTAACATGTCACCATGATGGCGAAGTTTGATCAGTAAAATGCGCAAATCAGGCGTGTCAGGTAAGTTATTCATCATCATCTTATCGGCGTTGTACTATTGGCAATTCTAATAGACCTGGTAACGACTTGCACTCTTTCTCCATAATGTCAGGAATTTCCCTGGAAGGGTTTACTCCTGCTTTCGGGCGTGCGTAACATAGCGCTAACTATTTTGTCTTGCGGGCTCATTATGAAAAAACCAGCGTTTATCATCACGATCGATACCGAAGGGGATAATCTCTGGCAGAACCACCGGGTGATCAAAACGGAAAACGCGCGCTACCTGGCGCGGTTTCAGGCGCTTTGTGAACGCTTCGGCTTTAAGCCCGTCTGGCTGACCAACTACGAGATGGCCGTCGAACCGGTATTCATTGAGTTCGCGAAAGAGGTCATAGCCCGCGGTCAGGGTGAGGTGGGAATGCATCTCCATGCCTGGAACAGCCCTCCGGAGCACGATCTGACCGGTGATGACTGGCGCTGGCAGCCTTATCTGATTGAGTTTTCAGACGAGGTCATGCGTGAGAAAGTGCTCTTCATGACCCACTTACTGGAAGAGACTTTCCAGACAAAAATGCTCAGCCATCGCGCCGGGCGCTGGGCATTCGACAGCCGTTACGCCCAGTTGCTGATTGAGCTGGGGTATCAGGTTGATTGTTCCGTTACGCCGCGTGTGAACTGGCGCAACGCGAAAGGTGCCCCGCAGGGTAAGGGCGGAACGAATTACCAGCATTTTCCCGATCGTGCCTACTTTTTGGACGTAGACGACATTTCCCGGCCGGGAAACAGCCCTCTCCTCGAAGTGCCGATGAGCATCCAGTATAAACACCCGGCATGGCTGAATTCCCTGAAGCAGGGTTATGATCGTCTGCGCGGTAAATACCGTTCTCCGTCAGTTAACTGGTTACGCCCGTCCGGAGGAAATGCGGCGGAGATGATTAAGGTGGCGCAGCAGTGCCTGGCTCAGGGGAATGACTACGTGGAGTTCATGCTGCATTCGTCGGAATTTATGCCTGGCGGCAGCCCTACTTTTAAAGACGAGGCCGCGATTGAAGGGCTGTATCAGGATCTGGAGCAGCTCTTTACCTGGTTATCAGATAAGACCGTGGGGATGACGCTGGCGGAGTTTTACCAGTACAAAAAATAGTTATGCCCGCCAGGCGGGCATATTTGTTATTGCTGTTTTGTTTGTGAGAAAGGTGTACTTAGCGCAAACAAAATCATAAAGAAGATTAAGGCTTCTGAACTGAGCAGTATGACATCCGTCAGTCCATACAAAAGCAAAAGAAGCATCGACGTCAGCAGCAGCGCGTTTCTGTTTCGTAGGGCATACACAATCATCGAAACGAAGAAAAAGAGCATTACCGCCACGCCGGGGATCCCCTGCAAAGAGTATTTCTCAATAAATTCATTATGCAGGTGGACTTTGATGTATTCGAGTGCACTGCCAAGGTGAGGATGGCCGTCTTTTATATACTGCCGTGTCCACGTTTCACGGTCTTCAAGTGATTGCCCCAACGGATGTGCAAGACCATTCGCGATCCCGACAGTCCACATCGAAAAACGTGCGCCAAGTGACGTGCGGTCATAGCCTTTCTGATAATTCTCAAATTCAATTTGGGTTTGCGTTATTTTCGGGGAAATTAACGGCTTGTAGCTCACGATGACAATCCCGGCCACAATACATAAAAAGATGAGAGTGGATTTGAGATGAATCTTTCTGAAATGATACAGCGTGAGCACAACCGCCAGAAGCAGATATAAACCCATCGCAGCACGGGTCCCCGTCAACAGTATGACGAAGTAAGAAATTAATATAGTGAAGCCCGCAACAACATACAGCTTCACGTTCTGTTGAAGGTAAAGACTGTATACGAAAGCCAGTGACAGGACAGAATAAACGTAAGCTGAAACGGTGGCACGGTTAATTGCCATCTCAACGCGAGTCATACCTTGCGAGGCCTGCCACAAGCCATACCCTGTGGCGAGCACAAACCCCAAGGCCGTTGCGAAGAAGAACAATTTCCTGAAGGTGTCCTTATCGATATAAATCTTAAAGCGGTCAATATAGAAAATCAGGACACTCGCTAAAATTAACTTTTTGCTGGCACCGAGATAGTCGCTGTAAAGGTTGAGGCCCTCGTTATGATACTCATAGACTAAGTACCAGCCGAGGTTAAGTAACCCAATCAGCAGAATGGGCAGCGCTATAGTAAAAGGTCGCAGAGTGATTTTTTTATATTCGAAAGCCAGGCCAATAATACTGACGTAAATAGCAATATAGAAAAACTCTCTTTGCTTCCCTGAACTGACCAATGCCAGCATCAAAGAGATGAGGCTCAAAGCGATCGTCAGTTGATAGAGCCGTGGTTTTATTTTTTCCATAACGCCTCAATAACCCTTTTTTTGTAGCTAAAACGAACATCGGTGGACAGGAAAAAAGACAATGTATACATGGCCTTTACGCGTTGTTTCACGAGCTGCAATTGTTGGTCTGTAAGACAGGACCGATGGTTGCTGTAAATATCAAACCAGTGGCAATTGACGAGATGTTTGTAGCGTGACGGAAATGTTCTTTCCATCTGTAACGTGCATTCGACAAGCGTTGAAATTTTGCTGGCGTCCAGACTGCTCGACAAACTGTCGCGACGCTTGATGTAATAATAATGCCCCTGGCGTTGATAGGCTATTTTGCTCGATTGCATCAACATTCCCGGGAAGACAGCGAAATCCTCATAACATAACATCGGAGGAATAGGGTTACTCTCGTACAGGCTACGATGAATAAACTGGCCAATGAGATGTGCCTGAAAGTCTTTATGACGTAAGAAGCGAGCGACTGCTTCATGTTGTAACAATGGCACAGGATTAAATCCCTGCCAGTCTGAAGTCATTTTCCGGGGATCGCGAATCTCAAGCAAACGTGTCAGTAACATATCCGGACGTTGCGCTTTCAGGAAGGCTATTGCGTCCCTCAGGCTGCCCGGCTTTAAGCAATCGTCACTGTCGAGCATCGTAATATACTCACCCGATGCCAGTGCGACAGCGCTGTTTCTTACCCGGCCTACGTTACGAAAGTTCACGGTGCGCGTTATGATCTGAGGAAATTTCGGCGACCACTCATCAATTATTGCCTGCGTGGCATCCTCAGAACTGTCATTGAAAATAATGACTTCAGTATCCTGAACGGTTGCTGCCAGCAGGCTTGAAAGCGTGGCGTGCAGCGTAGCTTCAGCGTTATGCGCAGCAATAATGACGCTTAAAAAAGCCATAAAAATTAGTTTCCTTGAGCGTCGGTAGCGCTAGCCAGTGAGCGGGCTTTTGGTAATGTACGGATAAACTGCTGAAGATCGTGTAACGCGGAGTCAGTGACAGAGAATAGCGCTTCCCGTTCTTGCGGGAAGTAATAGCGCGTTTCAAACACATAAGAACAAATGTTATCGTCATTCCCGATCAGCATCACATTGCCAAGCGGACGCTGTTCATAGTGACAACACGGTCCAAACAGCAGGACCACCGGCACGCCGACGGCGTCTGCGATGTAGACATTCCCTGAGTCAGACGCGATATAGCAGTCCATCTTAGAAATGGCCCAGGGAAGCTCTTCCAGCGAAATTTTGCCAATAAGATTGATAAAATTGGGGATTTCACCGTAAAGACGGGTGATATCGTCCATCCACGACTGTTCGTTTGGCGCGCCGAAGACATAAAACTCGCAGGGTAAATCAGCGAGTTGATCAACAATCCGCTTCCAGATAACCGGAGGGACGGTTTTGGCTTTATTGCCCGCCGCAATACTGATGCCGATGCGGATAACGCCAGGTTTATCAAGAATGGCCGGCCAGGTCGTCGGCTTGAAGAGCGGCTTTGTGGCGTGCTTGGGAGAGTCTTGCCACGTGAGCGAGCGGTCGGCCAGTTTCAGGTAGTTCGTCACCGAAAGCGTTTTTTTGCCATGCTCAACGGTACCGTCAGCCGCGAGATAGAAAATCCCGTGGTACCACCTGCGCGTGTAAATGCTTAAAAATTGTTTGTTTTTTGCATTACAGACGGCGGCAAAAAAGAGGTTCACGCTGTTGGGCTGTAGCAGGTAGACGTTGTCGTAGCGGTTCATGATCCTGCACGCGAAGCACAGTTTACGCCACAGGTTGCGCTTATGCTGCTCGATAAAATAGATCTGCTCAATAGTCTCATCATGCTTCGCCAGCGCGCCAACGCTGCGACTGATCAACACATCGCTTTTTTGCAGCCAGGCCAGAAGAGGCGTCGCATTAATAAAGTCACCGATTTTGGCTGTCTGAATGACAAGGTTCTTGCCCGTGTCCTTTCGAAACAGCTTCCGGATGAGTTTCACCGGAAAGAGTAAAATCAGCAGAAATACATAACTCATGGGTTAAATATCCCTGTTGGAAAGCCGATGGCTGCCCTGTAAATATGAAAAAATAGCATCTGCGCTAATATCCTTCGTTTGGTGCGTAGGGCTGACCATCTGATGCTGGTTTTTACCGTAACCCCCGATCAACCCCGGATCGGTCGGGCCGAAAATCGTGATATTAGGACGATCCAGTGCGGCGGTTAAATGGCTTAACCCTGTATCCACAGAAACGACGGCGTTAGCGCCCGCCAGCTGTGCGGCAACCTGCGCCAGTGTGAGTTTGGGTAACACCTCGACATGGGAAAAACCGGCTGCCAGACGCTCCGCACGCTGCCGCTCATGTTCAGCGCCCCACGGGAGTTTAATATGGATACCGCAAGGTTGCATTAGTTCAATCAGCCTTCTCCAGTGCGTTTCCGGCCAGTGCTTATCATCGCGCGTTGTGGCATGCAGGAAGACCAGATACGGCGCGATATCCCTGTCCGTTTCGCGCAGAAAATGCTGTGCGATGGCGTAGTCACCCTGGAGGTCGGGTTTTGCATAGCCGAGACTCTTAGCGAACAGCTCGCGGGTACGTTCCACGGCGTGCTGCTGCTTCGCAATATGGTGGCGACGATTATAGAACAGGCTCGCCAGCGGTTCGCGGGCGGTTTGCCAGTCCATGCCGTGCTTTACGCCGTGCGCCAGACGCGTGACCAGCGCGGCGCTTTTCACCAGCCCCTGGGCGTCGACGATCGCGTCGTAACGCCGGGCCTGCACCGCTTCGCGGAAGGCTTTGCGTTCGGCTTTAATCTGTGCGGAGAACCACGCTTTGCGCCAGCGGCGAATGGCCACCGGGATCACGCGATCAACCGCTTCATGCCAGGTGGGGATCTGCGCGAAGCCTTCTTCCACCACCCAGTCAAAACGGATGCCGGGAATGGCCCGCATGGCGTCCGTCAGCGACGGCAGCGTATGCAGAACATCACCCATTGAGGAGGTTTTAACGATCAATACCCGCATCCGTTATCCTTCTTCGCTCAACAGCAGTGCGTTGAGTTCTTCGAGAACACGCTGCGGGGTAATGTCGATCAGGCTCTGATGGTAACCTTCTGCGGCATCGCCTTTGCGCACCTTGTGGTAGCCGGTGATCAAACGGATCACGCGCGCTTTGTGCGACAGCGGCGGCGTGAAGTCCGGGCTGCTTGGGCCATACAGCGCGACCAGCGGACGATCCAGCGCGGCGGCGACGTGCATCAGACCTGAGTCGTTGCTGACCACGGCCTTACAGGCGGCAATCAGGATAACCGCCTGCTCGAGCTGCGTTTCCCCTGCCAGGTTGCGACACCAGGCCTGTTGCTCAGTGCTCAGCGTGGCGAGAATTTCATTGCCCGCCTCATGATCTTTCGCCGAGCCAAACAGCACAATTTGATAGCCTTCGTCGATAAGTTGTTTCGCCAGCTCTGCGTAGTGATAGTGCGGCCAGCGTTTTGCCGGGCCAAACTCTGCGCCGGGGCAGAAGCCAATCATCGGGCGTTCGGACGAAATGCCAAACGCGTTGCAGGTGTGGGATTTCTCCCCATCGCTTACCTGGAGTTGCGGCCACAGCAGCGGCTGCGGCAGATCTTTCGCGCTGCGCATCACGCCTTTGTCGTAGGCCAGCGCCACGTAGCGCTCCACCATCAGCGGCCAGGCCTCTTTATCCAGCACCCGGGCGTCGTTCAGCAGGCCGTAGCGCATTTCACCGCGCCAGCCGGTACGATGCGGGATGCCCGCAAAGAAGGGCACGAGGGCGGATTTGAAGGAGTTTGGCAGCACGTACGCGCGGTCATAGCGCTTCTCACGCAGGCTGTGACCGAGTTTGCGGCGTTCACCGATTTCCAGCGCCCCGTGGCCGAGCGGCATCGGGATCGCCTCGTTCACTTCCGGCATACGCGATAACAGCGGACGGCACCATGCGGGTGCCATCACGTCGATTATCGCCTGGGGATAACGCGCCTTGAGCGTGCGATAGAGACTTTGCGACATCATCATGTCGCCCACCCATGACGGGCCGATCACCAGAATTTTCATACTTATGCGTCGCGGTTCAGCCAGGCCATATATTCCGTTACGCCTTCGGCAACGGTCTTGAACGGCTTGTCGTAGCCTGCGGCGCGCAGGTTAGTCAGGTCCGCCTGGGTGAATGCCTGGTAGCGGCCTTTCAGCTTATCCGGGAACGGAATGTACTCAATGCTGCCTTTTTTATGGTACGCCAGCGTCGCGTCTGCCACCGCCTGGAAAGATTCCGCGCGGCCGGTGCCCAGGTTGAAAATGCCGGACACGCCATTTTCCAGGAACCACAGGTTTACTGCCGCCACATCGCCCACGTAGACGAAGTCACGCTTAAAGCCGTCGCTGCCTTCGAACAGTTTCGGGCTTTCGCCGTTATTTAACTGGGTGTTCAGGTGGAACGCCACGCTCGCCATGCTGCCTTTGTGGCCTTCGCGCGGCCCGTAGACGTTGAAGTAGCGGAAGCCAACAACCTGGGAGTTTGCTTCTGGCAGGATCTGACGCACGTACTCGTCAAACAGGAACTTGGAGTAACCGTAAACGTTCAGCGGCTGCTCATATTCGCGGGATTCGATAAAATCTGAAGTGCGCCCACCATAGGTTGCCGCGGAAGAGGCGTACAGGAACGGAATTTCACGCTCCAGGCAGTAGTGCAGGAGCTCTTTGGAGTACTGATAGTTGTTATCCATCATGTACTTGCCGTCCCACTCGGTGGTGGAGGAGCACGCACCTTCGTGGAAGATGGCTTCGATCTCGCCGAACTCTTCACCCGCCATAATCTGGATAAGGAAGTCTTCTTTATCCATGTAGTCAGCGATGTTCAGATCCACCAGGTTAACGAACTTGGTGCCGTCTTTCAGGTTGTCCACCACCAGAATGTCGGTGATGCCTTTGTCATTGAGGGCCTTAACAATATTGCTGCCGATAAAGCCCGCGCCGCCAGTAACGATGATCATAACTGTAACCTTTGAAGTATGAGTCGGGGAATATCCCGAACGCTAATCTCTTTATCATATCATCACAATGCTCAGGCTTCAGCCATTCACCGATATGCAGCAGGGGTACGCGTGATTTATGCTGCAAAAACGAGAAGAGATACTGCGTCATCTCGTCATGAACTATTGGTTTGGGTAATATGTGCCAAAATTTGCCGAGTCTGGAGAATTGCAATGCGTGGTGATTTTTACAAACAGTTAAACAGCGACCTCGACACCGCACGTGCGGAAGGGTTGTTCAAAGAAGAGCGTATTATCACGTCTGCGCAGCAGGCGGACATCACCGTTGCCGACGGCAGCCATGTGATCAACTTTTGCGCGAACAACTATTTAGGTCTTGCGAATCACCCTGAGCTAATTGCCGCGGCGAAAAACGGCATGGACACCCACGGTTTCGGTATGGCCTCCGTTCGCTTTATCTGCGGTACGCAGGACAGCCACAAGCAGCTTGAGCAAAAGTTGGCGAACTTCCTCGGAATGGAAGACGCGATTCTGTACTCCTCCTGCTTCGACGCCAACGGCGGTCTGTTTGAGACCCTGCTCGGCGCAGAAGACGCGATTATCTCCGACGCCCTGAACCACGCCTCCATCATCGACGGCGTACGCCTGTGCAAAGCGAAGCGTTTCCGCTACGCCAACAACGACATGGTGGAGCTGGAAGCGCGCCTGAAAGAGGCCCGTGAAGCAGGGGCTCGCCACGTCCTGATCGCCACCGACGGCGTGTTCTCCATGGACGGTGTGATCGCCAACCTGAAGGGCGTGTGCGATCTGGCGGATAAATACGACGCGCTGGTGATGGTGGATGACTCTCACGCGGTCGGTTTTGTCGGCGAAAACGGTCGTGGCTCCCACGAATACTGCGACGTAATGGGCCGCGTGGATATCATCACCGGTACGCTGGGCAAAGCGCTCGGCGGCGCGTCTGGCGGCTACACCGCCGCGCGTAAAGAGGTGGTCGAGTGGCTGCGCCAGCGCTCCCGCCCGTATCTGTTCTCCAACTCCCTGGCGCCGGCGATTGTGTCTGCCTCCATCAAAGTGCTGGAGATGGTGGAGTCCGGCGCTGAACTGCGCGACCGCCTGTGGTCCAACGCCCGTCTGTTCCGTGAAAAAATGAGCGCCGCAGGCTTCACCCTCGCCGGTGCTGACCACGCCATCATTCCGGTGATGCTGGGGGATGCGGTTATCGCGCAGAACTTTGCCCGCGAACTGCAAAAAGAAGGGATTTACGTGACCGGGTTCTTCTTCCCGGTGGTACCAAAAGGTCAGGCGCGTATCCGCACCCAGATGTCTGCGGCGCACTCGCCTGAACAAATTGAACGTGCGGTGGAAGCCTTTACCCGCATCGGCAAACAGCTGGGCGTAATTGCCTGAGGACGTGTGATGAAAGCGTTATCCAAACTGAAAGCGGAAGAAGGGATTTGGATGACCGACGTGCCGGAGCCGGAAGTCGGTCATAACGATCTGCTGATCAAAATTCGTAAAACCGCCATCTGCGGTACTGACGTTCACATCTACAACTGGGACCAGTGGTCACAGAAAACCATTCCGGTACCGATGGTTGTCGGTCACGAATATGTCGGCGAAGTGGTTGGCATTGGTCAGGAAGTGAAAGGCTTCAACATTGGCGATCGCGTCTCCGGTGAAGGCCACATTACCTGCGGTCACTGCCGTAACTGTCGCGGTGGGCGCACCCACCTGTGCCGCAACACCGTCGGCGTGGGCGTGAACCGTCCGGGCTGCTTCGCGGAATACCTGGTGATCCCGGCGTTTAACGCGTTCAAAATCCCGGACAATATCTCTGACGATCTGGCCTCCATCTTCGATCCGTTCGGCAACGCGGTACACACGGCGCTCTCCTTCGACCTGGTGGGTGAAGACGTGCTGGTTTCCGGCGCGGGCCCAATCGGCATTATGGCGGCAGCCGTGGCGAAGCACGTGGGTGCGCGCAACGTAGTGATCACCGACGTGAACGAATACCGCCTGTCGCTGGCGCGCAAAATGGGCGTCACCCGCGCGGTGGATGTCTCGAAAGAGAGCCTGACCGACGTGATGGAAGAGCTGGGCATGACCGAAGGCTTTGACGTGGGTCTGGAGATGTCCGGCGCGCCACCGGCGTTCCGCACCATGCTCGACACCATGAACCACGGTGGCCGTATCGCGATGCTGGGTATTCCGCCGTCAGATATGTCCATTGACTGGAACAAAGTCATCTTCAAGGGGCTGTTCATTAAGGGCATCTATGGCCGTGAGATGTTCGAAACCTGGTACAAGATGGCCGCGCTGATCCAGTCCGGTCTGGATCTGTCCCCGATTATCACTCACCGTTTCTCCATCGATGAGTTCCAGCAGGGCTTTGACGCAATGCGGTCCGGCCAGTCAGGGAAAGTGATCCTGAGCTGGGATAAGTAATTAAAAAGGGGCCAGCGGCCCCTTTTTTTACTGATTCTTTTTCTCTTCGTCCGTCAGGTAACGCACCTTGCGGGTGTAATCCTGGCCTTTGAACAGCAGTTTGTTATCCGGCGATTCCAGATACTTCTGCCATTCGGAAAGCGGGAAACCACCGTGCGCGCCAATCACCTCTTTCGGCACAACGGCTTCCTGACCGCCGATCTTCTTGGAGACCGGCCAGTTCATCCAGTCGCCCAGGTTAACCGTTTTTACATCCAGCATGTCCAGCAGCGCAGCGAGCGGCAGCTGATCGGTCGGCGGCTGCGTATCGTCCATCAGCTCCCAGGTATCCTGGAACAGCGTCAGCCACAGCGGGCAGATACGGCGCCAGGTCTTTTTGGTGGCGGCAAGAAACGCGCCGTTAACGTGATCGACCAGATACGGACGCACCGTTTCTTTATAATATGCCGGCACTTTCTCCGCTGGCGCGCCGTCCAGCTTGGCAATCATTTTGCCCTGACGGAAGCTGGAGTAGATGTGCATATCCGCCATGTTGATCTCTGGCATTTTAAGCAGGTTGAGATCGGAGTCGATCATCAGCACACCTTCACCGCGCGACTGCAACGGAGCGTTAAGCTTCACCAGACGACTGAGGTAGATCTGCTTATAGCGGTAACCTTCTTCACGTTTTGGAAGCGTGAGGGTAACAACGCGGGTTTTTGGCGGCAGCTCGCCGAAAGCGGATTCTGGCTGATCGCTGACAATAACAATCTCGCTGACGTCGGTGGCATAACGCTCTGCAAAGGTCGCTGACAATAACGCCTCTTCGACGAAATCCGCGCCCGTACACGGGATCACAATGGAATCCACCGCAACGAGATCGCGCGTGACCGGAAGGGAAGCGTAAGGAATGTTATGACGCCCGGTAATGTGGCGGTAGCGAGCATTCAGGAATTTAAACATGTTCTTCTCGTTTGGTTATTGCGCGCCAAGAACGGCCTCGACACCGTTAACATAGCTTTCAATGGCATACATGTTGCAGACATTCTGGTGTGCGGCAGCGGCGAGCCGGGCGCGCAGAGCAGGATCCTGCCAGATATTATCCAGATGTTGAGCAAGTTGCGACACGTCGCTCCAGGGGAACAGCAGGCCGGTTGACTCATGAACGATCAATTCTGCCGTGCCGGTCACTTTTGAACCAATCACGGGAATATTCAGCAGCATCGCCTCCAGCACGACGCGCGGCAGGCCTTCGCTCTTCGAGGCCAGAATAAATGCGTCAAAGGTGGCGAGATAGTCAAAAGGCGTGTTCTGGAAACCGGTAAAAATGACGTGTTCAGCAATACCTGACGCATCAGCCTGTGCCGCCAGTGCGCCGCGCTCCGCCCCTTCACCGACCAGCACCATCTTCCATTTTGCCTGCGGGTGCCTCTGGCTGAACTGGGCCAGCGCCTCCAGCGTGTGGTGGTTGGCCTTGCGAGGGATTAGCGAGCCAATGCTGCCGAACACAAACGTGTCGTCATCAATGTTCAGGCGCTGGCGCATCGCGCGTCGGTCGGGCAAAGGCTGGTGGATGTCGATGGCGTTGTTGACCGTGGTACACAGCTCGGGCCGGACGCCATGCTGAAGTAGCACGCGTTCAACGCCGTGCGAGACGGCGATAATTTTTGTGGCATGGGTATTCACCAGCTTCACCAGCGGCGGGGTCAGCACCGGTTCAATCCGGCAGTGCTGGATTATCCGCGCATGCAGGTTTGCGCCCGCCAGATACCCTTCTTCGTTAGAGCCTGGCTGGTTGTTCATATACAGCGTATCGAAACCACCTTCTCTAAAAATAGTCTCGATCTTGCTGACGTTGGGGCGAATGCGCCACAGGGTATCGATATGCCGCGTAAATGCTTTGCGCGCCGAACGCGAGAAAAACAGCAGACCACGTCCCGCTTCTTTCAGGAGTTTTGCCCATGCCGGTTGCTTACGTTGAGGGATAACCAGTAGCGGGATCCCAATGCTATTGAGCACCTGGCCTATCGTTTCACCTTCAGCACGACTATAATCACTGTAAAAACAACAAGTAATGTCGAATTTGTCGCGGTTGATTCGCTTCAGAAGCTCAAGCATACTGTTGGTACCTCCCCCCCATTCTTTGCCCGTGTCCAGGAGGAGGATTTTACGTTTTTGCGGCATGTCTGAATCCGTATGCTACCCTTCATCTGACCGCATTATAGAGAATTTGTTGAAATAAAATAGATTTTTTGTATTTCTTTGTCTTTTTATAAGAAAACATTTTAAACACGCTTATTTTAAAAGTGTGATTTAAGACTTTAATCGCCTCTTCTCAATTAGATACTATTAGCGCAAAAATTTATGTTGTTATTGAGAGAGTGAGAATATGTTTAAAATAACGGTCTGCTTATTAACGTTTAACTCCGAAAGAACGTTGCACGATGTTATTCCTCCTCTTTTAAAAATAGCGGATGAATTCGTTGTAGTTGATTCCGGAAGTACAGACTCAACGATATATATTTGCCAGAGTTATGGATTGTCGCCCGTATTCAAAAAATATAGCTGGCACGGCGAGCAGATGAACCATGCCGTATCCCATGCGCACAACGACTGGGTGCTGTGCATGGACAGCGACGAAATACTCGATCAAGAAACCGTTGATGCTATTTTAAAATTAAAAATGGGCGATGAACCCGAACCGGATATGGCGTGGCGGATATGTCGTCACTGGTTTGTTCTGGGAGAAAATGTACGAACGATTTATCCCGTCTCATCACCGGATTATCCTGTGCGTCTTTTTAACCGTACGCAGTCGCGATTTAATAACCGGCCAGTAGACGATCAGGTTGAAGGTTTTCTCCGCTCTGAACGTATTCCAGGTTATGTCAGACATGATACGTTTCATTCGCTGCATGAACTTTTTAATAAATTAAACGGATATACCACTCGCCTGGTTCAATATCAGACGATACGTCCTTCTCTTGGCCGCGGAGCGATCAGCGCTATCGGCGCATTTTTCAAATGGTATCTGTTTAGCGGTGCCTGGCGTCAGGGAAAAGTGGGTGTGGTGACAGGGTTTTATGCCACGGCGTACAGTTTTTTGAAGTATTTCAAAGCCTGGTATCAGGATCGGGAAAAGAGAGAGTCCGTTGCAAAAGAGCAGTCGGACTCTTACATAGCAGAATAGGCGTTAGCCGATCAGGCTTTTTTTCCCCAACCCTGCCACTGTTGCTGGACGTATTTAACCAGCGTACTGCTGCTGATGCTTTCGCCAATCACCGTGAAGAAGCGGGTAGCATAGACCGGTTCAGGCGGCTTTTTCAGCGTGCAGTTCTTCACGCCGCGGAATGGATTGCGCGGCTGCGTTGCGGGTGGTTGCGCGCTACCCGGACGAGAAGTATCCACCTGAGGTTCATTGAGCAGATCGCTCGGACGCACCAGCGTGATATCGGCGGATAAGCCCGGCAACATTTGCTGCAAAACGCGAACGGTAGACGGATGCGGATGCCCAATGGCAATCGCCGAACCGTTACGGCGCGCCAGCTGAACCGCGCGGTTGAACTGCACGCGGATATCCGCTTCGTTCTGGGAGTCATCCAGGAATACTTTGCGCTTGATGACTTTCACGCCCGTCCCCTGAGCGGCACGCATCGCCTGGCTGTTGCCGATGGTCATGCTGTCGAGGAAATAGAGATTGTAACGCTCCAGCGCCTGCATCACTTTCAGCATACCGTACAGGCTGGAGGTCATCGCGCTGCCCATATGGTTATTCAGGCCCACGGCATACGGCACTTTATTGTACGCATCGCGGATGATGCGATCGATCTCGTCGCTGCTCATGTCCGGGCGCAGAGTATCTTTTTCCAGCGGCTGCTTGCTGAGGGGGGCCATCGGCAGATGGATGAGGACCTGATGGCCGCCATTGTGCGCTTTGGTCGCCATTTCATGCGCGTGAGGCGCATTAGGCAGGACGGCGACAGAGATGGCTGGCGGCATCGCCAGCACCTGATTTTCATAGTGTGGTCGGTAACCGAAGTCATCAATCACAATCGCGAGTTTGCCTGCATAAACCGGTACAGCCAGCGCCAGTGCGCTGACTACGGAAAAAACAATTCGACGAAATTGAAGCAAAACCTATCTTCCCAACCACGGCTGTGGATTGACCGCCTGACCCTGACGACGAATTTCGAAATAGAGTGACGGGCGGCCCTGACCGCCACTGCTGCCCACAAGGGCAATGGGTTGACCCGCGCGCACCTGAGTGCCCACGCTGACCAGCGCGCTCTGGTTGTAGCCGTAAAGACTCATGTCGCCTTTACCGTGTTCAACCACCACCACGAGCCCGTAACCCTGTAGCCAGTCGGCCAGGATCACGCGGCCATCGGCGATGGCTTTCACTTCGCTACCTTCAGACGCACCGATAACGATCCCCTTCCAACGTAGCTCACCCTGCAACTGTTCGCCATAGCGATGCAGGATCGTACCGCGAACGGGCCAGTAAGCCTGACCACGCGGGGAGCCGAGGCCGCCGGTACGCGACATCAGGGAACGTTCATTTTCAGTCGGTTTGTAGGTGGTGCCTTTCCGGGAGGCTTCCTGCTGCTTATTACGCACCGCCTGCGCTTCGCGCGCTTCTTTTTCGGCGCGCGCTTTGGCCGCGGCTTCTGCCCGGGCAATGCTGTTACGCAGTCTGGATTCGTTGGCGCGCATTTCGCTCAGCTGGCTTTGTCCTTCCTGGATAGAGGACTCCAGCCCGGCGAGCGTCTTCTTACGCTCATTGCGCGCCTGCTCAAGCTTCTCCTGCTGCGCCTGCTGATCGTAGAGCAGCGTTTGCTGCTGGCTCTGCTTCTCTTCCAGCTCGGCTTTTTGCGTGGTGACTTCTTCGCGCGTCTGTTTCAGCTGCGCAATGGTCTCCTGTCGCGCCTGGTTAAGATAGCCGAAATAGGCCTGTAAACGCTGACCTCGCTGGCTCTCTTCACCGCTGAGGATCAGCTGAAGGCCTGTGTGCTCACCCTGACGGAAAGCGGCATCAAGCTGTGCAGCAAGGTTCCGCTCCTGGGCATCGCGCTGACGCTCCAGTTTCGCAATCGACGCGTTCATTTCATCGATTTGCTTATTGAGCTGGGCAAGGGTGTTTTGTGTTTCACGCAGCTTACGCGCGGCGGCGGAAATGGCCTCTTCCTGCTTTTTAAGCTGGGCGAGCAGGGTGGCGCGCTGCTGTTGCTGCTGACGCACCGCACGCTCTTTGGCGGCGATATCGGCCTGAATGGATTTAAGCTGATCGCGGTCATCCGCGTGGGCGGATGCGGCGCACAGCAATACGCCAGCGCTGAGTGCGCTGGCGCAAAGCAGAGGTCTGACTGATAACCGAAGCGGCTTCACGACCCATGTGATTGAAAAAATCGCCTTTCCCCTCATGGGGAGCGATTATTCCACGATGAACAGCGGCTTGCCAGTCATCTCTTCAGGGATTTCCATACCCATCAGCGACAACATGGTTGGCGCGATGTCGGAAAGCTTGCCGCCTTCCACAGCTTTCACTGATTTATCACCCACATAAATCAGTGGAACAGGCAGGTTGGTATGGGCGGTATGCGCCTGACCGGTTGCCGGGTCACGCATCTGTTCTGCGTTACCGTGGTCAGCGGTGATCAGCAGTTGGCCGCCTACGGATTCAACCGCCTTCGCAACCTGCTCAACGCAGTGGTCCAGCGCTTCAACCGCTTTAACGGCTGCTTCCATCACGCCGGTGTGGCCCACCATGTCGCCATTCGGATAGTTACAGATGATGGTGTCGTATTTACCGCTTTCGATCGCGGCCACCAGTTTTTCGGTCAGCTCCGCAGAGCTCATTTCTGGCTGGAGATCGTAAGTGGCGACTTTCGGCGAGTTAATCAGGATGCGGTCTTCGCCTTCAAACGGCTCTTCTACGCCACCGTTAAAGAAGAAGGTCACGTGCGCATACTTCTCAGTTTCGGAGATGCGCAGCTGCGTTTTATCGTTTTTCGCCATCCACTCGCCGAAGGTATTTTCCAGGGAAGCGGGTGGATACGCGCATGGCGCTTTGATATCCGCTGCATATTCGGTCAACTGGATGAAATCGATCTTCGCCACTTTCTTACGGGCGAAACCGTCGAAATCGCTGTTGACGAAGGCGCGGGTGATTTCGCGCGCGCGGTCAGCACGGAAGTTCATGAAGATCAGCGCATCGCCATCTTCCATGGCGGCATCGGCCTGGCCTTCAGCGCGGATCACGGTTGCCTTCACAAATTCGTCGTTTTCATCACGCGCGTAAGCCGCTTCCAGGCCTTCAACGGCGGTCGGGAACTGGAACTCGCCTTTTGCCAGGGTCAGCAGATCATAGGCTTGCTCAACGCGGTCCCAGCGGTTGTCACGGTCCATGGCATAGTAACGGCCAATGATGGACGCCACGCGGCCTTTGCCCATTGCGGCAAATTTATCTTCAAACGCTTCAAGAGAACCTTTTGCGCTGCGTGGCGGCGTATCGCGACCATCCAGGAAGGCGTGCAGATAGATTTTTTCCGCACCGCGCTCGGCGGCCAGTTCTACCATCGCCATGATGTGATCTTCGTGGCTGTGAACGCCGCCCGCAGAGAGCAGACCCATAATGTGAACGGCCTTGCCTGCGGCAACGGCTTTATCAACCGCTCCGGTGAGCGTTGGGTTGGCAAAGAATGTACGTTCTTTGATTTCAACGTCCAGGCGCGTCAGGTCCTGATAAACGATACGGCCCGCACCCAGGTTAACGTGACCCACTTCAGAGTTGCCCATCTGACGATCCGGCAGACCCACTTCCAGGCCAGACGCATCAATCAGGGTGTGGGGACGTTTTGCCCATAGCGCATCCATAACCGGGGTTTTGGCGTTGAAAATGGCGTTATCCTGTTGATCTTCACGGTAGCCATAGCCATCCAGAATCACCAGTACCATAGGTTTTTTAGAAACCGACATTGCGACAACCTCATGCTCAAGAGACAAAAAATTTGCGTAATTTTACTACAGCTGAATCGATAAAATAGCCGCAGAAGATCAAAGAAAGCGCGGGGGCAATGCTGTTCTCAGGCCATTTTGAGGCTTTTTTTACGTGGCATGCCGCAGAAAATAGATTAGCTTTATGTCGCTGGCTGTATTTGCCACAGCGCACAGGTATACTCCTGTCCTGGTTTTTTTAATCACTTAGTCGGGAGTTGTTACCCCCCATGCAAGAAATTATGCAATTCGTTAGCCGCCACCCGGTTCTGAGCATCGCGTGGATTGGCCTGCTGGTCGCTGTACTGTTCACCACATTTAAGGGACTGACGTCTAAAATTAAGGTGATCACCCGCGGTGAAGCGACACGTCTGATCAACAAAGAGGACGCCGTGGTTGTCGATCTGCGTCAGCGCGACGATTTCCGCAAGGGCCACATCGCAGGTGCTATCAACCTGCTGCCAGCGGAAATTAAAGCGAACAACATTGGTGAGCTGGAGAAGCATAAAGCCCAGCCGATTATTGTTGTTGACGGCACTGGCATGCAGGCGCAGGAATCTGCCAACGCACTGCATAAAGCAGGCTTTGAAAACGTAATGGTGCTGAAAGAAGGCATCTCCGGATGGAGCGGGGAGAATCTTCCTTTAGTGCGCGGTAAATAAGGAGTTAAGTGATGGCCAATATTGAGATCTACACCAAAGCAACGTGCCCGTTCTGCCACCGAGCGAAAGCGCTGCTGTCCAGCAAAGGCGTAACGTTCAAGGAACTGCCGATCGATGGTGACGCGATTAAACGCGAAGAGATGATCCAACGCAGTGGTCGCACAACGGTTCCACAGATTTTTATTGATGCGCAGCACATTGGCGGCTGTGATGACTTGTATGCGCTCGACGCCCGTGGTGGACTCGATCCGCTGCTGAGCTAGAGACTTTAGGACAATTAAAAAGGGTTTTTCCATGTCAGAACAAAATAACACCGAGATGACTTTCCAGATCCAGCGCATCTACACCAAGGATGTCTCTTTCGAAGCGCCAAATGCGCCGCACGTTTTCCAGAAAGACTGGCAGCCAGAGGTTAAACTTGATCTGGATACCGCATCCACCCAGCTGGCGGATGATGTGTATGAAGTCGTACTGCGTGTCACCGTGACTGCCTCTCTGGGCGAAGAAACTGCATTCCTGTGCGAAGTTCAGCAGGGCGGTATCTTCTCCATCGGCGGCATCGAAGGCAACCAGATGGCACATTGCCTGGGTGCATACTGCCCGAACATCCTGTTCCCGTATGCGCGTGAATGCATTACCAGCCTGGTTTCTCGCGGTACATTCCCGCAACTGAACCTTGCGCCAGTAAACTTTGATGCGCTGTTCATGAACTATCTACAGCAGCAGGCTGGCGAAGGTGCCGAACAACATCAGGATGCCTGATGAGCACTGTTAATGCGTCAATGACTGTGATCGGTGCCGGCTCTTACGGCACCGCTCTTGCCATCACGCTGGCAAGAAATGGTCACGACGTGGTCCTGTGGGGCCACGATCCAAAACATATCGCGACGTTGCAACACGACCGCTGCAACGTGGCGTTTCTCCCGGACGTTCCGTTCCCTGACTCTCTGTATCTGGAAAGCGACCTCGCGACCGCGCTGGCGGCCAGCCGCAATATTTTGATTGTGGTGCCAAGCCACGTGTTTGGCGAAGTCCTGCGTCAGATTAAGCCGCTGATGCGTGCGGATGCGCGTATTGTATGGGCGACGAAGGGGCTGGAAGCGGAAACCGGACGTCTGTTGCAGGACGTTGCCCGCGAAGCGCTGGGAACCGCGATCCCGCTGGCGGTGATCTCGGGGCCGACGTTTGCCAAAGAGCTGGCTGCGGGCTTGCCGACGGCGATTTCGCTGGCGTCCACCGACCAGGCATTTTCCGACGATCTTCAGCAACTGCTGCACTGCGGCAAAAGCTTCCGCGTGTACAGCAACCCCGATTTTATCGGCGTGCAGCTGGGCGGCGCGGTGAAGAACGTCATTGCCATCGGGGCCGGGATGTCTGACGGCATCGGTTTCGGCGCGAATGCGCGTACTGCGCTGATCACCCGTGGCCTGACCGAAATGTCCCGCCTGGGCGAAGCGCTGGGTGCCGATCCGGCCACCTTTATGGGAATGGCAGGGCTGGGCGACCTGGTGCTGACCTGCACCGATAACCAGTCGCGTAACCGCCGCTTTGGCATGATGCTCGGACAGGGCAGCGATGTAAAAAGCGCGCAGGAGAAGATTGGTCAGGTGGTTGAAGGCTATCGCAATACCAAGGAAGTTCGCGAACTGGCGCACCGTTTCGGTGTTGAAATGCCAATAACCGAGGAAATTTATCAGGTATTGTATTGCGGAAAAAATGCGCGCGAGGCAGCATTGACCTTATTAGGTCGTGCGCGCAAGGACGAGCGCAGCAGCAATTAGCCGGGAAGTATCGTCACCTGAATGACCCAGCCAGCGCAGAACTGGCTGGTCATTAACTATCGTCTGGAGCAAGCAATGCCGTGTGAAGAACTGGATATCGTCTGGAATAATATTAAAGCCGAAGCCCGAGCTTTGGCCGACTGTGAGCCCATGCTGGCCAGTTTCTATCACGCGACGCTACTCAAGCACGAAAATCTCGGCAGCGCCCTGAGCTATATGCTCGCCAATAAACTGGCTTCCCCTATCATGCCTGCTATTGCCATTCGCGAGGTGGTGGAAGAGGCCTACGCCGCAGATCCGGAGATGATTGCTTCTGCCGCCTGCGACATCCAGGCCGTGCGCACGCGTGACCCGGCGGTGGATAAATATTCCACGCCGCTGCTGTATCTCAAAGGCTTCCATGCCTTACAGGCGTACCGCATCGGCCACTGGTTATGGAATGAGGGACGCCGCGCGCTGGCCATCTTCCTGCAAAACCAGGTGTCCGTGACCTTCCAGGTCGATATTCACCCGGCGGCGAAAATTGGCCGCGGGATCATGCTCGATCACGCCACCGGCATTGTTGTCGGGGAAACGGCGGTGATCGAAGATGACGTGTCGATCCTGCAATCCGTTACGCTGGGCGGTACCGGTAAAACCAGCGGCGATCGCCATCCGAAAATTCGTGAAGGGGTGATGATTGGCGCGGGTGCTAAAATCCTCGGCAATATTGAAGTCGGACGCGGCGCGAAGATTGGCGCGGGGTCGGTTGTGCTCCAGCCTGTACCGCCGCACACCACCGCCGCTGGCGTCCCGGCGCGCATCGTCGGTAAGCCAGACAGTGATAAGCCGTCGATGGATATGGATCAGCACTTCAACGGTATTCACCACACCTTCGAATACGGCGACGGTATCTGAACGCCGGAACACCTAAATAAAAAAGCCCGGTGAGTCAATGCACCGGGCTTTTGATTAGTTGCGGTATAACACTTTGATAATGTGATAGCCGAATTGTGTGTGCAGTGGGCCA
Organism: Enterobacter cloacae complex sp. 6730903; assembly: GCF_048283985.1. NCBI lineage: Bacteria > Pseudomonadati > Pseudomonadota > Gammaproteobacteria > Enterobacterales > Enterobacteriaceae > Enterobacter > Enterobacter cloacae complex sp. 6730903. Next base: position 69,771 of record NZ_JBLVXX010000006.1, read on the forward strand.
GTTGGCTCCAGCACCGGGCAGGAGAAGACCACTTTATCAAACGCCGGGACCATCTGGCCCTGGCGGAACTCGCCTAAGTCACCACCGCGTTTGCCTGACGGGCAAATCGAGTGTTTCTTCGCCAGTTTGCCGAAGTCGGCGCCGTTTTTAATCTGTTCGAGCAGATCCTGTGCCAGTTTCTCTTCTTTAACAAGGATATGCAGTGCTGCTGCTGTTTTTGCCATGATCGTGCCTTGAGTCGACTAGTTTACGATCGGTATACTACCACGCGTTTTTCCTCCTCTCCCGACTTTCATTGAGTGACCATTTATGCGTTTAAACCCCGGACAACAACAAGCTGTCGAATTCGTCACCGGACCCTGCCTGGTGCTGGCGGGAGCGGGCTCCGGTAAAACACGCGTGATCACCAACAAAATCGCCCACTTAATTCGGGGTTGTGGATACCAGGCGCGCCATATCGCGGCGGTCACCTTTACCAACAAAGCGGCGCGTGAGATGAAAGAGCGCGTCGGCCAGACGCTGGGCCGTAAAGAGGCGCGCGGGCTGATGATCTCCACCTTCCACACGCTGGGTCTGGATATCATCAAGCGCGAATACGCGGCGCTGGGCATGAAGTCCAACTTTTCTCTCTTTGATGACACCGACCAGGTGGCGCTGCTTAAAGAGCTGACGGAAGGGCTGATCGAAGATGACAAAGTGCTGTTGCAACAGCTGATCTCGACGATCTCGAACTGGAAAAACGATCTGATGACGCCGGCCCAGGCAGCGGCAAGCGCTAAAGGCGAGCGCGACCGCATCTTTGCCCACTGCTACGGTCTGTACGACGCGCATATGAAAGCCTGCAACGTCCTGGATTTCGACGATCTGATCCTGCTGCCGACGCTACTGCTTCAGCGGAATGAAGAGGTGCGCGAGCGCTGGCAGAACAAAATTCGTTACCTGCTGGTGGATGAATACCAGGATACCAACACCAGCCAGTACGAGCTGGTGAAGCTGCTGGTAGGGCAGCGTGCACGCTTTACCGTCGTAGGCGATGACGATCAGTCGATTTACTCCTGGCGTGGCGCACGTCCGCAAAACCTGGTGCTGCTGAGCAAAGACTTCCCGGCGTTGCAGGTGATTAAACTGGAGCAGAACTACCGTTCCTCCGGGCGTATCCTGAAGGCGGCGAACATCCTGATTGCCAATAACCCGCACGTCTTTGAGAAGCGCCTGTTCTCCGAACTGGGTTACGGTACAGAGCTGAAAGTGCTCAGCGCCAACAACGAAGAGCACGAAGCGGAGCGCGTAACGGGCGAGCTGATTGCCCATCACTTCGTCAACAAAACTGAATACAAGGATTACGCGATCCTCTATCGCGGAAACCACCAGTCGCGCGTCTTTGAAAAGATGCTGATGCAGAACCGCATTCCCTACAAAATCTCCGGCGGTACGTCGTTCTTTTCGCGTCCGGAAATCAAGGATCTGCTGGCCTATCTGCGCGTGCTGACCAACCCGGATGACGACAGCGCTTTCCTGCGCATCGTGAATACGCCGAAACGTGAGATTGGCTCTGCGACGCTGCAAAAGCTGGGTGAATGGGCGATGACCCGCAACAAAAGCCTGTTCACCGCCAGCTTCGATATGGGGCTGAGCCAGACCCTGACCGGGCGCGGTTATGACGCCTTAACCCGCTTTACCCACTGGCTGGGTGAGGTGCAGCGTCTGGCTGAGCGCGAGCCGGTGGCAGCTGTGCGCGATCTGATCCACGGCATTGATTACGAATCCTGGTTGTATGAAACCTCCGCCAGCCCGAAAGCAGCCGAGATGCGCATGAAAAACGTTAACCAGCTCTTCAGCTGGATGACCGAAATGCTTGAAGGCTCTGAGATTGACGAGCCCATGACCCTGACGCAGGTGGTCACCCGCTTCACGCTGCGCGATATGATGGAGCGCGGCGAAAGCGAAGAAGAGGCCGATCAGGTTCAGCTGATGACGTTACATGCCTCGAAAGGGCTGGAGTTCCCCTATGTCTATCTGGTGGGGATGGAAGAGGGCCTATTGCCGCACCAGAGCAGCATTGATGAAGATAACGTCGACGAAGAGCGCCGTCTGGCCTACGTGGGGATCACCCGTGCGCAGAAAGAGCTGACGTTTACACTGTGCAAAGAGCGCCGTCAGTATGGTGAGCTGGTGCGCCCGGAGCCGAGCCGTTTTCTGCTTGAGTTGCCTCAGGACGATCTTATCTGGGAGCAGGAGCGTAAAGTCATTACCGCTGAAGAGCGTATGCACAAAGGGCAGGCAAACGTGGCAAACATTCGCGCGATGCTGGCAAAAGCCAAAGAGAAGGGATAACTATTTGCAGGCCGGGAAAGGCAAAGCCGCCACCCGGCACGCTTCAAAGGGTCACTTCACATCAAGCGCCCAGTGCACATAGCTCTGCCACTGGTACTCCTGCTCAATCAGTTCCGCCCCAAGCGGATGATCCTCAAGCCAGTTTTCCGGCAGCGTCAGCGTCAGTTTCTCATCGTCTGCCGCCAGCGTAATGGCGGGCAGCAAATCATCACGACGCCGACTGGCAAACAGGATCGCCAGCCGAAGCAGACGACACAGATGCTCCGCCACGCGCGGCGGCACAGCGTTCTGCTGGTGAAGGGAAGAGAGATCGACGGCGTTAGTCTGATTTAGCAGCAGGGTAGCCAGCAGCTTCTTCTGGGCGGGCGTATAGCCCGGCAAATCGAGATTACGCACCAGCCAGGCCGCGTGCAGCGGTGCCTGCTTGTACTCCACGCTGAGACCAATTTCATGTAGCGCACAGGCGCTTAGCAACAGATCGCGGCTTAACGGTTCAATATCCCAGCTTTTTTTCACCTGATCGGCAAACTGTGACGCCAGTTGACTCACTCTCTGTGCCTGGTCGGTATCCACAATAAAGCGGCGCTGAACGTTACGCAGCGTACGGCTACGGATGTCCTGATCGACCGACTGGTGCAGCATTCCGTAGACCAGACCTTCGCGCAACGCACCGCCTGCCAGAGTCATACACTGGATATTCAGTTCAGTAAAAATGGCGATCAGAATGGCGAGCCCACTGGGGAAAACCAGCGCGCGTTCGAGCGTCAGCCCTTCTATTTCAAGCTCTTCCAGACGACCACACTGGATGGCGCGCTGTTTAAGCTGCTGGAGTTTGGCAAGCGTGATCCGCTCGTCCATTCCCTGTGCCATCATGATTTCCTGCAACGCCTGAACGGTCCCGGACGCGCCGACACACACTTTCCAGCCGTGATAGCGCAGTTCGTCCATGACCGGGCGCAGGACCGCGCGCGCCGCGTTTTCCGCCTCGTCAAAATTCTCTTTGGCAAGGTTTCGATCGGTAAAGTAGCGTTCCAGCCAGGTCACACAGCCCATCGACAGGCTGAAGAGCGACGTCGCCTGCGCGCCTGTACCCGTGACCAGTTCGGTACTGGCACCACCGATATCGACCACCAGACGGCGATCGTCGCCGCCGGTCGTGTGCGCCACACCCTGATAAATCAGACGCGCTTCTTCTTCACCGCTGATGACCTGCACCGGACAGCCCAGAATTTCCTGTGCTCTGGCAATGAAATCGCCAGCGTTAACCGCCAGACGAAGGGTCGCCGTGGCAACAACGCGAATTTGACTGAGCGGGATATCCTGCAAACGTTCTGCAAACAGACGCAGACACTGCCAGCCACGTTCCATGGCTTCCGGGGAGAGGTGATTATCGCTGCTCAGGCCCGCCGCGAGGCGGACCTTGCGCTTAATGCGCGTCAGCGTTTGTATGCTTCCCGCCACCTCGCGCACAACCAGCATATGAAAACTATTCGAACCGAGATCAATTGCCGCATAAAGCGAGGTGGAGCTGAGCATATTTTTTAACCTGAACGACGACGATTACGCGGTGCACCGCCGGAACGACGCGGACCATTGCCGGAGCGTGGACGGGTAAGGCGCTTAGGTGGCGGCAGCTCGCTCAACAGCGCGTCCGGATTGTATTTGCTCTGTGGAATAGAGTGACCGATGTAGGTCTCAATGGCCGGAAGATTCAGCGCATACTCTTCACACGCAAGGCTGATGGAGTGACCGCTTGCGCCGGCACGACCGGTACGACCGATACGGTGTACATAGTCTTCACAGTCATCTGGCAGGTCATAGTTAAAGACGTGCGTCACGGCTGGAATGTGCAGGCCACGGGCCGCCACGTCGGTCGCGACCAGAATATCAAGGTCGCCACGAGTAAATTCGTCGAGAATGCGCAGGCGTTTTTTCTGCGCCACGTCGCCGGTCAGCAGGCCCACACGGTGACCATCTGCCGCCAGGTGACCCCAGATATCTTCACAGCGGTGTTTGGTGTTCGCGAAGATAATCGCGCGATCCGGCCACTCTTCTTCGATCAGGGTTTGCAGCAGGCGCATTTTCTCTTCATTAGAAGGATAGAAAAGCTCTTCTTTAATGCGGTGCCCGGTTTTCTGCTCCGGTTCTACTTCCACATATTCCGCATTGTTCATCTGCTCGAATGCGAGTTCACGTACGCGGTATGACAGGGTTGCGGAGAACAGCATGTTCAGACGCTGGTTTGCCGCAGGCATACGGCGGAACAGCCAGCGGATGTCTTTAATGAAGCCCAGATCGTACATGCGGTCTGCTTCATCCAGCACCACGACCTGGATTGCGCCGAGGTTGATATGGTTCTGTTTGGCGTAGTCGATAAGACGGCCGGTGGTCCCAATCAGGATATCGACGCCGCTTTCCAGCACTTTCAGCTGTTTATCGTAGCCGTCGCCGCCATAGGCCAGGCCAAGTTTCAGGCCGGTGGCTTGCGCCAGGGGCTCAGCGTCTGCGTGGATCTGTACCGCCAGTTCTCGCGTCGGGGCCATAATTAGCGCGCGCGGCTGGTTAACTTTGCGGTCTGCAATCGCCGGGTGAGAAAGTAAATAATGAAACGTTGACGTTAAAAACGCCATCGTTTTGCCAGTACCGGTTTGCGCCTGCCCTGCAACGTCGCGACCGGCCAGCGTCAGCGGCAGGGCGAGAGCCTGAATGGGCGTGCAGTTATGAAACCCTTTAGTTTCAAGGGCTTCGATCACCTTTGGGTGCAGGGCGAAGTCGGAAAACTTCTGTTCTGTTAAATGTGTTTTGCTCATAGTGTGGTAGAATATCAGCTTACTATTGCTTTACGAAAGCGTATCCGGTGAAATAAAGTCAACCTTTAGTTGGTTAATGCGACATCAACACGTCGTTGGTGGAGACAAAACCAACGTACCAGGCTTATTCCTGTGGAGTTATATATGAGCGATAAAATTATTCACCTGACTGACGACAGTTTTGACACGGACGTACTTAAAGCTGACGGGCTGATCCTCGTTGATTTCTGGGCTGAATGGTGTGGTCCTTGCAAAATGATCGCTCCGATTCTGGATGAAATCGCTGACGAATATCAGGGCAAACTGACCGTTGCCAAGCTGAACATCGACCAGAACCCGGGCACCGCGCCAAAATACGGTATCCGTGGCATCCCGACCCTGCTGCTGTTCAAGAACGGTGACGTGGCGGCGACCAAAGTGGGCGCACTGTCCAAAGGTCAACTGAAAGAGTTCCTGGACGCTAACCTGGCGTAAGGTTTCTCAGCTGAGCGTCCAGAGCGCCTAATTAACGGCGAGATCTGGACGCCCGGCTTTAGTCGTGCTAAGTTAGCTATGACTACGTTTTAAACATATCTTGTTGTTTGAATCTTGTTTTACCCGATACTTCCCGTTGTTAACTTAAACAGTGCGTGAAGTTGCTAGATTCCGGGCTTGTCACTCAATCCGTCTTGTCGTTTCAGTTCTGCGTTCTTTCCCTGTGACCAGACAGCGAACAGACATGAGGTGATGGCCGCTAAACAGGCATGGATGACCCTGCCATACCATTCACAACATTAAGTTCGAGAATCACCCCGAGTTTAAGAACCCACACCATTATGAATCTTACCGAATTAAAGAATACGCCGGTTTCTGAGCTGATCACTCTCGGCGAAAATATGGGACTGGAAAACCAGGCTCGTATGCGCAAGCAGGACATCATTTTCGCCATCCTGAAGCAGCACGCTAAGAGTGGCGAAGATATCTTTGGCGACGGTGTGCTGGAGATACTGCAAGACGGATTTGGTTTCCTCCGCTCCGCAGACAGCTCCTACCTCGCCGGCCCTGACGACATCTACGTATCCCCTAGCCAAATCCGCCGTTTCAACCTCCGCACTGGTGACACCATTTCAGGTAAGATTCGTCCTCCAAAAGAGGGTGAACGCTACTTTGCGCTGTTGAAGGTTAACGAAGTTAACTACGACAAACCGGAAAACTCCCGCAATAAGATCCTGTTCGAGAACTTAACGCCGCTGCACGCGAACTCTCGTCTGCGCATGGAGCGTGGTAACGGGTCTACTGAAGACTTAACTGCGCGTGTGCTGGATCTGGCATCGCCAATTGGTCGTGGCCAGCGTGGTCTGATTGTGGCGCCGCCAAAAGCCGGTAAAACCATGCTGCTGCAAAACATCGCGCAGAGCATTGCTTACAACCATCCAGACTGTGTGCTGATGGTGCTGCTGATTGACGAACGTCCGGAAGAAGTGACCGAGATGCAGCGTCTGGTGAAAGGGGAAGTGGTTGCGTCTACCTTCGACGAGCCTGCTTCTCGCCACGTTCAGGTTGCGGAAATGGTTATCGAGAAGGCAAAACGCCTGGTTGAGCACAAGAAAGACGTGATCATCCTGCTCGACTCCATCACCCGTCTGGCGCGTGCCTACAACACCGTGGTGCCAGCTTCCGGTAAAGTACTGACCGGTGGTGTGGATGCCAACGCCCTGCATCGTCCGAAGCGTTTCTTCGGTGCGGCGCGTAACGTGGAAGAGGGCGGTAGCCTGACCATTATCGCGACGGCGCTGATCGATACCGGCTCCAAAATGGACGAGGTTATCTACGAAGAGTTCAAAGGTACAGGCAACATGGAACTGCACCTTTCTCGTAAAATCGCAGAAAAACGCGTCTTCCCGGCGATCGACTACAACCGTTCCGGTACCCGTAAAGAAGAGCTGCTTACCACTCAGGAAGAGCTTCAGAAAATGTGGATCCTGCGTAAAATCATCCATCCAATGGGCGAAATCGACGCAATGGAATTCCTCATTAACAAACTGGCGATGACCAAAACGAACGACGATTTCTTCGACATGATGAAACGCTCGTAACGCAAATAATCCCAGTAAACGCCACGTTTTTACGTGGCGTTTTTTATTTATGGACTATACGCTATTACCATACACTCCCAATTTTGACCGGTCGGTGCGAGAATGAGATAATTCGCACAGTAAAAATATTAATAGCTTGAATAATAAACAAATGGGTCGCAAGAGGTATGCTTTATGCCTTCTGGCTTGATGCCATCATGGTTATACTTCTTTGACTAACATATGTTGAGAACATCCATTGTGAACCTATTCGATACGTTTGCTGAACTAACCAGTATTTTTTTGTTTACTACTTGCTTTCTTTTTTTCGCGCGCAAGGTGGCAAAGTATCTGGGGTTAGTGGATAAACCCAATTTTCGTAAACGGCATCAGGGTATGATCCCCTTGGTGGGTGGTATCTCCGTTTTTGCAGGTGTCTGTTTCACTTTTGCTATCGCTGATTACTATATCCCTCATGCAAGGTTATACCTCAGCTGCGCGGCGGTTCTGGTTATTGTGGGGGCACTGGATGATCGTTACGATATCAGTGTAAAAATTCGAGCTCTCGTACAGGCTGCTGTTGGTATTGCCATGATGGTGGCAGCAAAACTTCACTTGAGCAGCCTTGGTTACATTTTTGGTTCCTGGGAGATGGTGCTCGGACCATTTGGTTACTTCCTCACACTCTTTGCCGTATGGGTTTCAATCAATGCCTTTAATATGGTCGATGGGATAGATGGTTTATTGGGCGGATTATCTTGTGTCTCATTTGCTGCTATTGGCATTATCCTATGGTTTGATAGTCAATACAGCCTGGCAATGTGGTGTTTCGCCATGATTGCGGCCATTCTACCCTACATCCTGTTAAATCTTGGGGCGCTGGGCCGTCGCTATAAAGTCTTTATGGGCGACGCGGGTAGCACATTGATTGGTTTCACTATTATCTGGATCTTGTTGGAAACTACGCAGGGTAAAACTCACCCTATCAGCCCGGTAACGGCTCTCTGGATTATCGCCATCCCGCTGATGGACATGGTCGCTATTATGTACCGCCGTCTGCGTAAAGGGATGAGCCCGTTTTCTGCCGATAGGCAACATATTCATCACCTGATTATGCGCGCCGGCTTCACGTCTCGTCAGGCATTTGTGTTGATTACGCTTGCGGCTGCTATTCTGGCTGCGATTGGCGTTGCCGCGGAATACGCACATTTCATTCCTGAATGGGTAATGTTGGTATTATTCTTGCTAGCATTTTTCATGTACGGTTACTGCATCAAGCGTGCATGGAAAGTCGCGCGTTTTATTAAACGTTTAAAACGCAGGATGCGTCGGAACAGTGGCAAAAACACAACATTAACTAAGTAAAACCGGGACTATGATGACTCAACCGTTGGCGGGAGCGAAATCAGTGGGCACTGAGAACGAGCTGGATATTCGTGGTTTGTTTCGCGTGTTATGGCAGGGCAAACTGTGGATTGTGGGGATTGCCCTGGGGTTCGCGCTGTTAGCGCTTGCCTACACCTTCTTTGCAAAACAAGAGTGGAGCGCCACGGCGATCACAGACCGACCAACGGTGAATATGCTTGGAGGCTACTACTCCCAGCAGCAATTCCTGCGTAATCTTGATATCAAGGCCAATCTGGCGACCCCGGATCAGGCCTCGGTGATGGATGAATCCTACAAAGAGTTTGTGATGCAGCTGGCGTCGTGGGATACACGTCGCGATTTCTGGTCCCAGACGGACTATTACAAGCAGCGCATGGTCGGTAACAGCAAAGCGGATGCCGCGCTGCTGGATGACCTGATTAATAACATTCAGTTTATGCCTGGCGATGTGCTTCGTAACGTTAGCGACAGCGTGAAGCTGATTGCGGAAACGGCGCCGGACGCCAACAACCTGTTGCGTCAGTACGTTGCTTTTGCCAGCCAGCGCGCGGCCAGTCATCTGAATGACGAGCTGAAAGGCGCCTGGGCTGCGCGTACTATTCAGATGAAAGCGCAGGTCAAACGTCAGGAAGAGGTCGCTAAGGCCATCTTCGCCCGTCGCGTGCATAATATTGAGCAGGCGCTGAAGATTGCGGAACAGCACAATATTTCCCGTAGCGAAACGGATGTTCCGGCTGACGAACTCCCGGATTCAGAAATGTTCCTTCTTGGTCGCCCAATGCTTCAGGCGCGTCTGGAAAATATCCAGGCCGTTGGCCCTGACTTTGACCTTGATTACGACCAAAACCGCGCCATGCTCAATACGCTCAACGTCGGTCCAACGCTGGACCCGCGTTTTCAGACCTATCGTTATTTAAGAACGCCTGAAGAGCCTGTAAAACGCGATAGTCCGCGTCGCGCATTCCTGATGATCATGTGGGGGATTGTGGGCGCACTGACTGGCGCTGGCGTAGCGTTATTGCGTCGCCGCACAAACTAAGAACGCCGTCTACGATGAAGGCTGCGGCCTTCATCGTCTAATCGAAGAGAATCGATGTGAAAGTACTAACCGTATTTGGCACCAGGCCGGAGGCCATCAAGATGGCGCCTCTGGTTCATGCGCTGGCCAGAGATCCTGATATCGAAGCGAAAGTGTGCGTGACTGCCCAGCACCGTGAGATGCTCGATCAGGTCTTAACCCTCTTTTCTATCGTCCCGGATTACGATCTCAATATAATGAAACCGGGACAGGGACTGACGGAAATCACCTGCCGTATTCTGCAAGAATTAAAGCCTATTCTGGAGTCGTTCAAGCCGGATGTGGTGCTGGTGCACGGCGACACCACCACCACCGTGGCGACCAGCCTGGCTGCGTTCTATCAGCGTATCCCCGTTGGTCATATTGAAGCGGGTCTGCGTACCGGCAATCTCTATTCCCCGTGGCCGGAAGAGGCCAACCGTACGCTCACCGGTCACCTGGCGATGTACCATTTTGCGCCAACCGAGAACTCACGCCAAAACCTGCTGCGCGAAAATATCAGCGACAGCAAGATCTTTGTCACCGGCAATACGGTCATTGATGCGCTGATTTGGGTGCGTGACCGCGTGCTGGCTAACAGCGAGCTTCAGGCAGAACTCGCTGCGCGCTATCCGTTCCTGAACAACGGCAAGAAAACGATTCTGGTGACGGGCCACCGCCGCGAAAGCTTTGGCCGTGGCTTTGAGCAAATCTGCCACGCGCTGGCTGAAATCGCCGCGCAGAACGAGGATGTGCAGATTGTCTATCCGGTGCACCTCAACCCGAACGTCAGCGAACCGGTCAACCGTATCCTCGGCCACGTGGAAAACGTGCTCCTGATCGAGCCGCAGGATTATCTGCCCTTTGTCTGGCTGATGAACCACGCCTGGCTGATCCTGACCGATTCAGGCGGCATTCAGGAAGAGGCGCCTTCACTCGGTAAGCCGGTACTGGTGATGCGTGAAACCACCGAACGCCCGGAAGCGGTTACTGCCGGTACCGTGCGTCTGGTGGGAACGGATCCGCGTCGTATTGTCGAAGAGGTCACGCGCTTACTGCATGACGATGAAGAGTATCAGGCGATGAGCCGGGCCCACAATCCGTACGGTGACGGGCAGGCTTGTGGTCGTATTTTGCACGCACTTAAACACAATCGGGTAACGCTATGAGTTTTTCTACCATCTCTGTTGTTGGTCTTGGCTATATCGGGCTGCCTACTGCGGCGGCCTTTGCCTCTCGTCAAAAGCAGGTCGTTGGCGTAGATATCAACGCGCACGCGGTGGAAACCATCAATCGTGGCGAAATTCATATCGTGGAGCCCGATCTCGATCGCGTGGTGAAAAAGGCGGTGGACGGTGGCTTCCTGCGCGCCAGCACCACGCCGGTAGAAGCCGATGCGTACCTGATTGCGGTTCCTACGCCCTTTAAAGGCGATCATGAGCCTGACATGGTTTACGTCGAGGCGGCGGCAAAATCCATTGCGCCTGTGCTGAAGAAAGGGGCGCTGGTTATCCTTGAGTCCACTTCACCTGTTGGGGCTACCGAGCAGATGGCGCAGTGGCTGGCCGAGGCGCGTCCCGATCTCAGCTTCCCGCAGCAGGCGGGCGACCAGGCCGATATCAATATCGCCTACTGCCCTGAGCGCGTACTGCCCGGCCAGGTGATGGTGGAACTGATCAAAAATGACCGCGTGATTGGCGGCATGACGCCAGTCTGCTCCGCGCGCGCCAGCGAGCTGTATAAGATCTTCCTTGAAGGCGAATGTGTGGTGACTAACTCCCGCACCGCCGAGATGTGCAAACTGACCGAAAACAGCTTCCGCGACGTTAACATCGCGTTTGCGAATGAACTGTCGTTGATTTGCGCCGATCAGGGGATTAACGTCTGGGAACTTATTCGCCTTGCCAACCGTCACCCCCGCGTGAACATCCTTCAGCCGGGGCCGGGCGTGGGCGGGCACTGTATCGCGGTCGATCCGTGGTTTATCGTGGCGCAGAACCCGGAACAGGCACGCCTGATTCGTACCGCGCGCGAAGTAAACGACCACAAACCGCACTGGGTCATCAACCAGGTCAAAGCCACGGTCGCGGATTGCCTGGCCGACAGCGGCAAACGCGCCAGTGAGCTGAAAATTGCCTGCTTTGGTCTGGCATTCAAACCGAATATTGACGATCTGCGCGAAAGCCCGGCGATGGAAATTGCCGAAATGATCGCTGCCTGGCACAGCGGTGAAACGCTGGTGGTGGAACCGAATATTCATGCGCTGCCGGCAAAACTTGCCGGTCACTGCACCCTTACCGCCCTGGATGACGCGCTGGCGACGGCGGATGTGCTGGTGCTGCTGGTGGATCACAATGCGTTTAAAGCGGTCTCCGGTGATGCCGTACGTCAGCAGTATGTTGTTGATACCAAAGGCGTGTGGCGTTGAGTACCCTCAACGGCGTGCTGGAGTCCCTTGAGTGGGAAAGCGCATTCTTTGCGCGTCCCTCAGCGATAGTGCGTCTGCGCGACAATGCCCCTGCATTGCAGGAAGCAGACTTCAGCGCCTGGCAGCGCGTACAGGCTAAGATCCCGGCGGACCGCGCCGATCTGCTGGACGCCCTCCAGCAGCACGGATTCCGGCTGGTCGAGGGTGAGGTTGATCTCTCTGTTACCGTGGCTCTCCACGCCTCACCGGGCGCGGAAATTGCAACGGAGCAGGATATCTCCGTGCTGCGCAAGATGGCGGCGCTGGCCTTCGCTCAGAGCCGTTTCCGGGCGCCCTGGTATGCGCCTGATGACAGCGGTCGCTTTTATGCTCAGTGGATAGAGAATGCGGTCAAAGGCACGTTTGACCACGTCTGTCTGGTGTTCCGTACCGCCGGGGGGCAGATTCAGGGTTTTGTTTCGCTTCGCAGGCTCAACGAGCACGAGGCGCGCATCGGATTGTTAGCCGGGCGCGGCATGGGCGAGAAACTCATGCAGGCGGCGCTGCACTGGGCGGAGCAACAACAGGTATCGACGCTGCGGGTCGCAACCCAGATGGGCAACACCGCTGCGCTTAAACGTTATATTGCGAGTGGTGCCAGCATCGACGCCACCGCCTACTGGTTATACAGGTGACAAGATGATTCCATTTAACGCGCCTCCCGTTGTGGGCACTGAACTTGATTACATGCAGTCTGCTATGGGTAGCGGCAAGCTCTGTGGCGACGGCGGTTTTACCCGCCGCTGCCAGCAGTGGATGGAGCAACGTTTTCACAGTGCCAAGGTACTGCTGACGCCGTCCTGTACCGCATCGCTAGAGATGGCGGCGCTGCTGCTGGATATCCAGCCCGGCGATGAAGTGATCATGCCGAGCTACACCTTCGTCTCCACGGCGAACGCGTTTGTCCTGCGCGGGGCGAAAATCGTGTTTGTGGATATCCGTCCGGATACCATGAACATCGACGAAACGCTGATTGAAGCGGCGATCACCGATAAAACGCGGGCGATTGTGCCGGTACATTACGCGGGCGTAGCCTGTGAGATGGACACCATCATGGCCATCGCTAAAAAGCACAACCTGTTTGTGGTGGAAGACGCCGCGCAGGGCGTGATGTCCACCTACAAAGGACGCGCGCTGGGCACCATTGGTCATATCGGCTGCTTTAGCTTCCACGAAACCAAAAACTACACCGCAGGCGGCGAAGGCGGCGCGACGCTGATTAACGATCGTGCCCTGGTGGAGCGTGCGGAAGTGATCCGTGAAAAAGGGACCAACCGCAGCCAGTTCTTCCGCGGTCAGGTGGATAAGTACACCTGGCGCGATATCGGCTCAAGCTACCTGATGGCGGACTTGCAGGCCGCGTATCTCTGGGCGCAGCTGGAAGCGGCAGAGCGCATCAATCTGCAACGCCTCTCCCTGTGGCAAACCTACTACGACGCGCTGGAGCCGCTGGCAAAAGCCGGACGTATTGAACTGCCGACCATTCCGGCAGACTGCATCCACAACGCCCACATGTTCTACATCAAGCTGCGCGATAACGACGATCGCAGCAAGCTGATTGCCTGGCTGAAAGAGGCGGAAATTATGGCGGTATTCCACTATATTCCGCTGCACTCCAGCCCGGCGGGCGAAGCCTTCGGGATGTTTGCCGGTGAAGACCGCTACACCACCAAAGAGAGCGAACGTCTGCTCCGCCTGCCCCTGTTCTACAACCTCGCGCCGGTGAACCAGCGTACGGTGATCAATTCGCTTCTGAGTTATTTCGCCTGATATGTCTCTGGCAAAAGCGTCGGTGTGGACGGCAGCGTCCACGCTAGTAAAAATTGGCGCCGGGTTACTGGTCGTCAAGCTGCTGGCCGTCTCATTTGGTCCGTCAGGCGTTGGGCTGGCAGGGAACTTCCGCCAGCTGGTCACGGTGCTTGGCGTGCTGGCGGGGGCCGGGATATTCAATGGCGTCACCAAATACGTCGCGCAGTATCATGACGATGCCGAAAAGCTTCGCACGGTGGTGGGCACCTCCTCTGCTATGGTGCTGGGCTTCTCTACGTTGCTGGCCATCGTCTTTTTGCTGGCGGCGGCACCCATCAGCCAGGGGCTGTTCGGACACACGCATTATCAGGGGCTGGTGCGCCTGGTGGCGCTCGTTCAGATGGGGATCGCCTGGGCGAACCTGCTGCTGGCGCTGATGAAAGGCTTCCGTGATGCCGCCGGGAATGCGCTGGCGCTGATCCTCGGCAGCATCATCGGCGTTGTCGCCTATTACTTTTGCTATCGGCTGGGCGGCTATGAAGGCGCGCTGCTGGGGCTGGCGCTGGTGCCTGCGCTCGTTGTCATTCCGGCAGCGTTTATGCTGATGCGCAGAGGCAATGTCCCGCTGAGTTACCTGAAACCGCAGTGGGACAAGATGCTGGCGGGGCAGCTCGGTAAGTTCACCCTGATGGCGCTCATCACTTCGGTAACGCTTCCCGTTGCCTACGTGATGATGCGAAACCTGCTGGCAGCGCATTACAGCTGGGATGAAGTGGGGATCTGGCAGGGCGTGAGCAGCATTTCAGATGCTTACCTCCAATTTATTACGGCTTCCTTTAGCGTCTATTTGCTGCCAACCTTATCGCGCCTGACTTCCAGGCAGGATATTACCCGCGAGATTTTTCGCTCCCTGCGTTTTGTGTTGCCGGCGGTTGCGATCGCCAGCTTTACCGTCTGGTTACTGCGTGATTTCGCCATCTGGCTACTGTTTTCGGCGAAGTTTACCGCCATGCGCGATCTGTTTGCCTGGCAACTGGTCGGCGATGTGCTGAAAGTGGGGGCCTACGTTTTCGGCTATCTTGTGATTGCGAAGGCTTCGCTGCGGTTGTATATCCTGGCAGAGATCGGCCAGTTTGCGCTGCTGACGGCATTTTCTCACTGGCTGATCCCCACCCACGGTGCGCTGGGGGCGGCTCAGGCCTATATGGCAACTTATATCGTTTATTTCGCTGCCTGTTGCGGCGTATTTTTACTTTGGCGTAAACGCGCATGACTGCACTGATACACATACTGGGATCGGATATCCCGCATCACAACCAGACCGTTCTGCGGTTCTTCAACGATGAACTGGCGTCCGGCACGCCCGATGCGCGCGAGTTTATGGTCGTGGGACGCGATAACGGCCTGAGCGCGGCGTGTCCGGCATTGCACATCACCTTCTGGCCAGACAAAGCGGCCCTGACCAAAGCCGTTGTCGCGAAAGCCAAAGCGGACCGAAGCCAGCGTTTCTTCTTCCACGGACAATTCAATACCGGGCTGTGGCTGGCGCTGTTAAGCGGCGGGATAAAACCTTCCCAGTTCAGCTGGCATATCTGGGGAGCGGATCTCTACGAAGTCTCCCGTGGCTGGAAATTCCGTCTTTTCTATCCGCTGCGTCGTCTGGCGCAGGCGCGCGTGGGCTGCGTTTTTGCTACCCGTGGCGATCTCAACTATTTTGCTAAACAGCACCCGAAGGTTCGCGGGGAGCTGCTCTATTTCCCAACCCGTATGGATCCGGCGCTGAACACCCTGGCGAATGACGCGGTTCGTGAGGGCAAACTGACTATCCTGGTGGGAAATTCCGGCGATCGCAGTAACGAGCATGTCGCGGCGCTGCGGGCGGTGCATCAACAGTTTGGCGATACGGTGAACGTGGTGGTGCCGATGGGCTATCCCGCCAATAACGACGCCTACATCGATGAAGTTCGCCTGCAGGGGCTTGCGCTGTTTAGCGCGGAAAATCTGCACATTCTCAGCGATAAGCTGGAATTTGATGACTATCTCGCACTGCTGCGAAAATGCGATCTGGGCTATTTCATCTTTGCCCGTCAGCAGGGGATTGGTACGCTGTGTCTGCTGATTCAGGCGGGCGTGCCGTGCGTGCTCAACCGCGAAAACCCGTTCTGGCAGGACATGGCCGAACAGCATATTCCGGTGCTGTTTACCTCTGACACGCTTAATGTCGAGGTGGTGCGGGAAGCGCAGCGTCAGCTCACGCTGGTGGATAAAAACAGCATCGACTTTTTCAGCCCGAACTACCTCACGCCGTGGCACCGCGCGCTGCGTATTGCTTCAGGAGACAACGCATGAGCCAGTTGCAATTTAGCGGCTTGCTGGTGGTCTGGCTGCTGAGCACGCTGTTTATCGCCACGCTCACCTGGTTTGAGTTCCGGCGCGTACGTTTTAATTTCAACGTATTCTTCTCGCTGCTGTTTTTGCTGACCTTTTTCTTTGGCTTCCCGCTGACCAGCATCCTCGTGTTCCGCTTTGATGTGGGCGTCGCTCCGCCGGAAATCTTGTTGCAGGCGCTGCTCTCTGCGACCTGCTTCTACGCGGTGTACTACGTCACCTATAAAACGCGCCTGCGCGCGGCGAAAGATACCACACCCCGTCGTCCGCTGTTTACCATGAACCGGGTAGAAACCCATCTGACGTGGGTTATGCTGATGACTATCGCCCTCGTCAGCGTGGCGATTTTCTTCATGCATAACGGCTTTTTACTGTTTAAGTTGCAGTCCTATAGCCAGATTTTCTCCGCCGAAGTCTCCGGCGTCGCGCTCAAGCGTTTCTTCTATTTCTTCATTCCGGCGATGCTGGTGGTCTTTTTCCTGCGTCAGGACAGCAAAGCCTGGCTGTTCTTCCTGGTCAGCACCGTCGCATTTGGCATTCTGACCTACATGATCGTCGGCGGCACCCGCGCCAACATCATTATCGCCTTCGCGATTTTCCTGTTTATCGGCATTATTCGCGGCTGGATCTCGCTGTGGATGCTGGCGGCGGCAGGGGTCTTTGGCATTGTGGGGATGTTCTGGCTGGCGCTGAAGCGCTATGGGCTGAACGTGGCGGGCGACGAAGCGTTTTACACCTTCCTGTATCTGACGCGCGACACCTTCTCGCCGTGGGAAAACCTGGCATTACTGCTGCAAAACTACGACAAAATCGAATTCCAGGGGCTGGCGCCGATTGTTCGCGATTTCTATGTCTTTATACCGACGTGGCTGTGGCCCGATCGTCCCGGTATTGTCCTGAACACGGCGAACTACTTTACCTGGGAAGTGCTGAACAACCATTCGGGCCTGGCGATTTCCCCAACCCTGATTGGCTCGCTGGTAGTGATGGGCGGAACGTGGTTTATCCTGCCTGGCGCGATCGCGGTCGGGCTGATCATAAAATGGTTCGACTGGCTATATACGCTGGGTAACGAAGAGACCAACCGCTACAAAGCCGCTGTTTTGCACAGTTTCTGTTTCGGTGCCATTTTCAATATGATCGTTCTGGCGCGCGAGGGGCTGGATTCGTTCGTCTCACGCGTGGTGTTCTTT
Source organism: Enterobacter cloacae complex sp. 6730903 (assembly GCF_048283985.1). Classification (NCBI taxonomy): domain Bacteria; kingdom Pseudomonadati; phylum Pseudomonadota; class Gammaproteobacteria; order Enterobacterales; family Enterobacteriaceae; genus Enterobacter; species Enterobacter cloacae complex sp. 6730903. Next base: position 87,209 of record NZ_JBLVXX010000006.1, read on the forward strand.
ATGGTCGTTTTCGGTCTCTGTCTGCTGCTGGCAAAACTGCTGTACTGGTTGTTTGACAGTGCAGGGCTTGTGCACAGACGTGAGCCACAGGGCAGCACAACGCTGTCGCAAGTCTGAGTAGGGATTATCATGACGGATACAACTTCAGCCCCGCGTTACGCGCTGCGTGGGCTACAGCTTATTGGCTGGCGTGACATGCAACACGCGCTGGATTTCCTGTTCGCGGACGGGCAGATGAAATCGGGCACGCTGGTGGCCATCAACGCAGAAAAAATGCTGGCGGTTGAAGATAATGCGGAAGTGAAAAGCCTGATTGAAGCCGCGGAGTTTAAATACGCAGACGGTATTAGCGTGGTGCGTTCAATTCGTAAAAAGTTTCCAGGCGCTAATGTGTCTCGCGTGGCGGGAGCTGACCTCTGGGAACGGCTTATGGAACGCGCAGGCGCTGAAGGCACGCCGGTATTTTTGATCGGCGGCAAGCCAGAGGTGCTGGCGCAGACCGAACAAAAGCTGCGTAGCCAGTGGAATGTTAACATCGTGGGCAGTCAGGATGGCTATTTCAGGCCGGAAGATCGCCAGGCGTTATATGAGCGCGTGCGCGACAGCGGGGCGAAAATTGTCACTGTCGCCATGGGGTCGCCGCGCCAGGAAATTCTGATGCGCGATTGCCGTCTGGTCAGCCCGGATGCGCTCTATATGGGCGTTGGCGGCACCTACGACGTCTTTACCGGCCACGTTAAGCGTGCGCCCAAAGTCTGGCAAAACCTGGGGCTGGAGTGGCTCTACCGCCTGCTTTCTCAACCGACGCGTATCAAACGACAGATTCGTCTGCTGCGCTACCTCGCCTGGCACTACACCGGGAAAATGTAATCAATATGCAGCGCGTTCTGCTGTTCGCGCTGCAACGCCCCCTGCAAAGCTGCTGAATTTCTGTGCAATGCATTCATTTTTTTAATGCATTGTTTGCCATTTGCCAGAATTTAAGAAACCATTCGCTCCGTATTTCAGTACCCCTCAAAACAATACCCGGCAATAAGTCGGGAAACAGCAAACACAACCGAGGAATTATGGCAGAGAAAAAACCGGAGCTTCAGCGTGGGCTGGAAGCTCGACATATTGAATTGATCGCGCTGGGCGGGACTATTGGCGTTGGCCTGTTTATGGGCTCGGCAAGCACGCTGAAATGGGCGGGGCCTTCCGTTCTGCTGGCGTATATTATTGCCGGACTGTTCGTCTTTTTCATCATGCGCTCAATGGGCGAAATGCTGTTTCTGGAGCCGGTAACGGGCTCTTTCGCCGTTTACGCCCACCGTTATATGAGCCCGTTCTTTGGCTATCTCACGGCCTGGTCGTACTGGTTTATGTGGATGGCCGTCGGGATTTCGGAGATCACAGCCATCGGGGTCTACGTGCAGTTCTGGTTCCCGGACATGGCACAGTGGATACCCGCGCTCATCGCCGTAGGGCTGGTGGCGCTGGCGAACCTTGCCGCCGTTCGCCTTTACGGTGAAATCGAGTTCTGGTTTGCGATGATCAAAGTCACCACCATTATCGTGATGATTGTTGTGGGTCTGGGCGTCATCTTCTTTGGTTTCGGTAACGGCGGGCACGCGATTGGTTTCGGTAACCTGACCGGGCACGGCGGCTTCTTTGCCGGCGGCTGGAAAGGCTTCCTGACGGCGCTCTGTATCGTTGTCGCCTCCTATCAGGGCGTTGAGCTGATCGGCATTACCGCCGGTGAGGCGAAAAACCCGCAGGTCACGCTGCGTAGCGCGGTAGGCAAGGTGCTGTGGCGTATCCTGATTTTCTATGTGGGCGCGATCTTCGTTATCGTGACCATTTTCCCATGGAACGAGATCGGCACCACCGGCAGCCCGTTTGTCTTAACCTTCGCTAAGATTGGCATCACGGCGGCAGCCGCCATTATCAACTTTGTGGTGCTGACGGCGGCGCTCTCCGGCTGTAACAGCGGAATGTACAGCTGCGGGCGTATGCTTTACGCGCTCTCGCAAAACAAACAACTGCCGGCGGTGATGGGTAAAGTCTCCCGCGTGGGTGTACCGGTGGCGGGCGTAGCGGTGTCGATTGTGATTCTGCTGATTGGTTCTTGCCTGAACTACATCATTCCGAATCCGCAGCGCGTGTTTGTTTACGTCTATAGCGCCAGCGTGCTGCCGGGGATGGTACCGTGGTTTGTCATTTTAATTAGCCAGCTGCGTTTCCGACAGGCGCACAAAAAAGCGATCGCCAGCCATCCGTTCCGCTCCATTCTGTTCCCGTATGCGAACTATTTGACGATGGCGTTCCTGATTTGCGTATTAATTGGAATGTACTTTAATGAAGATACCCGCATGTCGCTGTTTGTCGGGATGATCTTCCTGGCTGCCGTCACAGCTGCATATAAACTTTTTGGCCTGGGCCGCCGTGGCTCCGCCCATAAAGTGGAGGAATAAGCGGCAAAATGTGCAAACCATAACCAAACGCGCATTTTTTTCAAAAAAGCACTAGACAGCGGGGACGGAGGTACGTAATATCCAGCCCCGCAACGGCGCTAAGCGCCCGTAGCTCAGCTGGATAGAGCGCTGCCCTCCGGAGGCAGAGGTCTCAGGTTCGAATCCTGTCGGGCGCGCCATTTTAGTCCCGGCGCTAGAGCTGCGGTGGTCTGAGAAGTAGTCAGAACCGCGTGAAAGAATACAGTGGTGGCTATAGCTCAGTTGGTAGAGCCCTGGATTGTGATTCCAGTTGTCGTGGGTTCGAATCCCATTAGCCACCCCATTATTGAAAGAGTTGTGAATTGCGAAGGTGGCGGAATTGGTAGACGCGCTAGCTTCAGGTGTTAGTGTTCTTACGGACGTGGGGGTTCAAGTCCCCCCCCTCGCACCACGACTTTTAATGAGTTGAACTAAAAATTCAAAAAAGCAGTACATCGGCGAGTAGCGCAGCTTGGTAGCGCAACTGGTTTGGGACCAGTGGGTCGGAGGTTCGAATCCTCTCTCGCCGACCAATTTTGAACCCCGCTTCGGCGGGGTTTTTTGTTTTCTGCGTTTTTTATCCTGTAGCCTTTCCCCGACAACACTCTATATCTTTGTCGCGATTCAGCGACATATAACCCGTTAATATTAAAGAATTTATTATTTTACCTCTTAACCTGTCTCCTGGTGACGACATATCGCCGCCTTCAGCGCGATGTTGTATGGCTTCAGGCGGTTCTTAAGAGCATAATTTCCTTTTATCTTAAAATGTTGCGCGATGTAAAAGTTCTGCGTGTAAACCTGGCACATTACATGCAATAATATGCGTGTAGATGCTCATTCCATCTCTTATGTTCGCCTTAAGGCCTCATAAACTCAGGAATGACGCAGAGCCGTTTACGGTGCTTATCGTCCACTGACAGATGTCGCTTCGGCCTCATCAGACACCATGGACACAACGTTGAGTGAAGCACCAAATATGTTGTCTTACAGACCTGTTTTAACGCCTGCTTTTATAGCAGGCGTTTTTTTATGGGCGTAAAAAAGGAGGCCATCTGGCCTCCTGTTAATTACTGCTGCGTTCCGTTATTTTGCAACGTCAATAACAGCCCATCACGGCGCATAGCTGCGGCCTCTTCCGGCTTGTGCTGCTTGTCCAGCGAATCAGCAAGCCAGGCGTAATCAAATGCGTCCGGGCGTTGCTTCAGCGCGGCGCGGAAGGCGAGACTCGCCTCCTGCCACTCGCCGTGTTTCATCAGAGACTGGCCCAGCGTACTCCACAGCAGCGGACGATCGCCCACGGTTTTGATCTGCTGGCGCAGTGCTTTTTCAATTTGTTCCGGATTATTGGTTTTCAGACGCGGGATAACCATCACCAGGCGGTCATCATACTGTCGCTTGAGGCCGTCGAGGAGGATCTCCTGCGCGGTGTCATGGTCGTCACACTCAATCAGATGTTCTGCCATCGCCACCTGAAGAGGAACCTGCTGGCGCGTTTTGCGGCTCTGGTTTTTCCACCAGGTTTTCAGGCCGTCGCTGCCGAGATCGGCGCGCGCCTGATCCATCAGGCCAATCCAGGCCAGACGCTGAAGTTCATCACGATGTTCATCATCGCCCACGTCGGCTTTCGCCATGGAAGGGATAATGTCCAGCAGCGAGCCCCAGGCACCGGTCCGAATATATGCCTGCTCAGCAAGACGCAGCACTTCCGGGTGACGAGGGGTAATTTCCAGCAGACGGTCAACGCCGTGACGTGCGGCATGGTTTTCATTGCGCGCCAGTTGCAGACGAACGCGGGTGATCTCAACCGGAATCGGATCCTTAGTAGAGAGCTCAGACGCGCGTTCAAGATGCTGATTGGCGCGGGCCTCATCGCCTCGCTGTTGCGCCGCTTCAGCGGCCAGCAGATAGTTAACAACCGGCTGTTCTGCATGGTCGGCATTTTTCGACATCAGCTTTTCAACCTGCTGATAGTCGCCTTCGGCCAGCTTCAGCAACGCCTGCTCGGTCTGCTTGCGGGCGCGACGGCGCTTACGGCCAACGAACCAGCCGCGCGTATGTACGCCGGTACGGAAAATACGACGCAGGAGCCACTCCACGGCCAGCAGAACGACCACACCCAGAATCAGGATAATCACCAGCCCTGTTACGCTGGTTTCGATGTTGTAGTTATCGGTCTGGATCAATACATAACCCTGGTGACCCGCGAGCATCGGCCCCAGTACAATCCCGGCGATCAGCAGGATGAAGAGTAAGAAGACTTTTAGCATCATTACTCTCCTTGCGGCGCGCTTTCAGGCGCTGGCGCGGCGGCAGGTGCTTCAGCCGGACGCTCTGCCGGTATGCCCGGCTGGGCCAGCAGGTTACGCACGCGCGTCTGCATGATCTTCTCCAGAATCGGCTGACTTTCCAGCTTGTCCGGCACGTTCATGGTGATGTTTTGCTGGCTCAGCTTGTCGATATCTTCAAGGAACGCGGTCGTGGTGGCGTCATTGGTATCGTAGTAAGCACGTACCCAGGTTGAAACGTTATCCAGCGCCTGTTTGTAGGTCTCTTCCTGGTGACGCGGCACGGCCTGGGCAGCCACCAGCAGGCGGGAGCGAATGTTTTCGCGCAGATAGACGTCCTGGTTCGGCGCCAGCAGCGGCACGGCAGTTTCATCGCGGCGGCGAATGGTAATAAAGCTGTCCATAAAGTTCTGCCAGCTCTTTTGCAGGTTGATACGCCATTCGCTCAGGGAGCTGGACAGCTCGGTGCCGTCAGAATCCATCGGGGAGTCATCGTCGTTGTTATCGGCCAGCTGAAGGTTATCAATCTGGTTGGAGAGCTGATTTACCTTAAGGATGATACCGTCGTAATCGACCTGAGAAACCGCGGACAGGCTGGCGATATCTTCCGTAATAGCGCGGCGAGCGTTGATGAGGCTCGGATCGTTCATGTCCGCCAGGCTTGCGTCGGCGCTTTTCAGCAGCGCGGCGGCGGTGGTGACATCCTGATCGCTCCAGAGCTTGCGCCCGGCCAGTTTCACCAGAAAATCGGCCTGTGAAAGTAGCCAGGTTTTGGCATCGGTTCCCGAAATTGTGGCGACTTTTTCCTGCACTTCGCTCAGCTGTTTGGTCAACTCTTCACGTTTGCTGTTCGCGTCGGCGAGGGCGGCAGCCTGCTGTTTGATCACGCCTTCCAGCTCAGCTTTTTGCGTCTCCTGCGCTTTCTGTAGGGCAGTGATTTGGTTAACCAGCGCGTCGCTGGTGGCCGTCTGGTTGGTGCCTTGTTTCTTCACCAGTCCGTAGAGTCCCACGCCTGCGGCCAGCGCAATCGCGATGGCAATCACGCTCAGCGTGAGGCTGGTTTTATTGCTGCCGTTTTTCTTCTCAACGGTTGTGTCTGTCGTCTCTGGCTGTGACGTGGTGTCCACAGTCTCCCTGGTCTCTTCAACCACGGCGGAGGATTTTTCGTGTTCCGTCATTATGGCTTCCCATTTGAGAGTTATTGTAATGCGCGCAGCAGCGCATCGTTGTCGGCGTTTTCAGCGATCCGAATATCCTGCCAGCCCAGTTCCCGGGCGTGGTTCGCCAGACGCTCACTGACGACCAGAAGCCGACAGCGGAGTAACCAGTTTTCGCGATACCAAAGCGGAATCAGCGACCAAAGCTGTTGTAACATTTCACCGCTGGTGACCACTAGCGTATTAATGCCGCGCGCGTGCCAGCGCATTGCTTCTTCCGCGCCATCATAGTGTTTCGCACAGCGCTGATAGCACTCCACAAACGTCACGTCTGCGCCGCGTTCGCGCAGCGTTTCGCCCAGCAGTTCGCGGCCACCGTTGCCGCGCAAAATGAGCGCGCGCTTTCCGGCAATGGTTTGTAATTCAGGTAATTGTAGCAAGACTTCGCTGATTTCCCGATCTAACGGGTAACGAACATCGATTCCGCTCGCGGTATGTAAGGCCAGCGCCGTGGTGCGCCCAATGGCGAAATAGCGGGGGGCGTGAGGCCAGGTAACGCCCTGTTGTTGCAGCTGCGCATGAGCAAATTCCACGGCATGCTGCGATAGCGCAAAGAGCAGATCCCCTTCCTGCAAGAGACGCATCTGGTCAGCGAGCGCAGGCAGCTCGCGACCGGGGGAGAATTCAATTAGCGGAAAACTCCAGGCCACCTGCCCCAGTGCGCGCAGACGGCTCACTAACTGCTCTCCTGCGGGAGAAGGGCGGGTGACAAGTATGCTCATGCAGGGGGCTCTCCGTTATAGACCTCGGCCAGAATTTCACGCGCGCCGTTATTCAGCAGCTCTTCCGCCAGCGATACGCCAAGCGCCTCGGCATCTTGCGGTTTGCCGCGACGTTCACCGCGAACCATCTGCGAGCCGTCCGGCGCGCCAACCAGCGCACGCAGCCACAGCTCACCGTCAGTTAATTCAGCATAGCTGCCAATTGGCACCTGACAGCCTCCTTCGAGGCGAGTATTCATCGCGCGCTCGGCTTTTACGCGAACGGCGGTATCGTCATGATTCAGCGGCGCGAGCAGTGCCTGAGTGCGCGCATCATCCAGACGACACTCAATGCCGACGGCGCCCTGGCCGACGGCGGGCAGCGACAGCTCCGGCGGCAACGCGACGCGAATACGTTCTTCCAGCCCCAGGCGTTTCAGGCCCGCAACCGCAAGAATAATGGCATCGTAGTCGCCGTTATCCAGCTTGCCAAGGCGTGTGCCGACGTTCCCGCGCAGTGAACGGATCACCAGATCCGGGCGACGTTCAGCCAGCTGACACTGGCGGCGTAAACTTGACGTGCCGACCACGCTGCCTGCCGGCAACGCATCGAGCGAGTCATAGCGATTAGAGACAAACGCATCGCGCGGATCCTCGCGCTCGCAGATGGTCACCAGCCCCAGCCCTTCCGGGAACTCAACGGGCACATCCTTCATCGAATGCACGGCGATATCGGCGCGGTTCTCAAGCAATGCCAGCTCCAGCTCTTTGACAAACAGACCCTTTCCGCCCACTTTGGCCAGCGGCGTATCCAGAATGACATCGCCACGCGTGACCATTGGCACCAGTTCAACGCGTAATCCGGTGTGGCAGGCTTCCAGGCGCTGCTTAACATAATGTGCCTGCCAGAGCGCAAGAGGACTTTGGCGTGTGGCAATTCTCAAAACATTGTCTAACATGCTTGTTACCGTCATTATCAATCGCTAACCATCCTAACATTGTTGACACTCGGATGGCAGTTTTACGGTTGATGAAGAGTGAGAGGGACAGGGCGGCGTATTCGTCAGCCATCGCCGTATTCAGGAATTTACACGTACAGAACGGTGCTACACTTGTATGTAGCGCATCTTTCTTTACGGTCAACCGGCAAGGTGTTAAATTGATCACGTTTTAGACCATTTTTTCGTCTGTACCACCAGAAAAGCAAAAGGCGAAAAAAGGGTAACGGTTATTTTTGAAATACTGCGGGTCCGCTGCTTTTTCTGTTCTGACTGGCGTGCGACACCCGGAAACATCAGGCGATACGTCTTGTACCTCTATATTGAGACTCTGAAACAGAGACTGGATGCCATCAATCAATTGCGTGTGGATCGCGCGCTTGCTGCCATGGGCCCTGCTTTCCAGCAGGTATACAGTCTACTGCCGACATTGTTGCACTATCACCATCCGCTAATGCCGGGTTACCTCGATGGTAACGTTCCCCAGGGCATTTGCCTCTTCACGCCTGATGAAACCCAACAGCACTACCTGACTGAACTTGAACTCTACCGTGGTATGCCGCCGCAGGATTCGCCGAAAGGCGAGCTGCCGATTACCGGGGTTTACTCTATGGGCAGCACGTCATCGGTTGGGCAAAGCTGCTCTTCTGACCTGGATATCTGGGTCTGTCATCAGTCCTGGCTCGACAATGAAGAGCGCCAGCTGTTGCAGCGTAAATGCAGCCTGCTGGAGAGCTGGGCGGCGTCGCTCGGCGTGGAAGTGAGCTTCTTCCTGATTGATGAAAACCGTTTCCGCCATAACGAAAGCGGCAGTCTGGGTGGTGAAGACTGCGGCTCGACTCAGCACATCCTGTTGCTGGATGAGTTTTACCGTACTGCCGTTCGCCTGGCCGGGAAACGTATTCTGTGGAATATGGTGCCGTGCGATGAAGAAGAGAATTATGACGACTACGTCATGTCGCTTTACTCGCAGGGTGTTCTGACGCCAAACGAGTGGCTGGATCTGGGCGGCCTGAGCTCCCTGTCCGCCGAAGAGTACTTTGGCGCAAGCCTCTGGCAGCTTTATAAAAGCATTGATTCACCGTACAAAGCGGTGCTGAAAACCCTGCTGCTGGAAGCCTACTCCTGGGAATACCCCACGCCGCGCCTGCTGGCGAAAGATATCAAACAGCGTCTGCACGACGGGGAGATCGTCTCCTACGGGCTTGATGCCTACTGCATGATGCTGGAGCGCGTCACCGAATACCTGACAGCCATTGAGGACGCCACGCGTCTTGACCTGGTGCGTCGATGTTTCTATCTCAAAGTCTGTGAAAAACTGAGCCGCGAACGCGCCTGCGTGGGCTGGCGTCGTGAAGTCGTCAGCCAGTTAGTCAAAGAGTGGGGATGGGACGAAGAGCGTCTCGCCATGCTCGACAACCGCGCCAACTGGAAGATCGATCAGGTGCGTGAGGCGCACAACGAACTGCTTGATGCGATGATGCAGAGCTACCGCAACCTGATCCGCTTTGCCCGCCGTAACAACCTTAGCGTTTCTGCCAGCCCACAGGATATCGGGGTGTTGACCCGTAAACTGTACGCCGCGTTTGAAGCGTTGCCGGGCAAGGTCACGCTGGTTAACCCACAGATTTCGCCTGACCTGTCTGAACCGAACCTGACCTTTATCTACGTGCCGCCGGGCCGCGCGAACCGCACCGGGTGGTATCTGTACAACCGTGCGCCAAGCATGGATTCGATCATCAGCCATCAGCCGCTGGAGTATAACCGCTACCTGAACAAGCTGGTGGCCTGGGCCTGGTTTAACGGCCTTCTCACCTCACGCACCCGGTTGTTTATCAAAGGCAACGAGGTGGTCGATTTAGCCAAGTTGCAGGAGATGGTGGCGGATGTCTCGCACCACTTCCCGCTGCGTCTGCCTGCGCCGACGCCAAAAGCGCTCTACAGCCCGTGTGAGATTCGCCATCTGGCGATCATCGTCAACCTGGAATACGACCCGACGGCGGCCTTCCGCAATCAGGTCGTTCACTTTGACTTCCGCAAGCTGGACGTCTTTAGCTTTGGCGAGCAGCAAAACTGCCTGGTGGGCAGCGTGGATCTGCTGTACCGCAACTCGTGGAACGAAGTGCGTACCCTGCACTTTAACGGCGAGCAGGCGATGATCGAGGCGCTGAAAACGATCCTCGGCAAGATGCACCAGGACGCCGCGCCGCCGGACAGCGTGGAGGTGTTCTGCTACAGCCAGCACCTGCGCGGCCTGATTCGTACCCGCGTGCAGCAGCTGGTGTCTGAGTGCATCGAACTGCGTCTTTCCAGCACCCGTCAGGAAACCGGGCGCTTTAAAGCGCTGCGCGTTTCCGGCCAGACCTGGGGGCTGTTCTTTGAGCGCCTGAACGTGTCGGTGCAGAAGCTGGAGAACGCCATTGAATTCTACGGCGCGATTTCACACAACAAACTGCATGGCCTGTCGGTTCAGGTGGAAACCAACCACGTTAAGCTGCCGCAGGTGGTGGATGGCTTTGCGAGTGAAGGGATTATTCAGTTCTTCTTCGAAGAGTCGGGCGATAACGCCGGGTTTAACATCTACATTCTGGATGAAACCAACCGTGCCGAGGTGTATCACCACTGCGAAGGCAGCAAAGAGGAGCTGGTGCGCGACGTCAGCCGCTTCTATTCGTCCTCGCACGATCGCTTTACCTACGGCTCAAGCTTTATCAACTTCAACCTGCCGCAGTTCTACCAGATTGTGAATGTGGATGGGCGAGCGCAGGTGATCCCGTTCCGTACGCAGGCGATTACCCCTGCGGCGCCTGCTAACCAGGAAACTGCGCCGCTGTTGCAGCAGTATTTCTCCTGAGGCTTTTCGACGGGTGGCGCTGACGCTTACCCGGCCTACGGTCCGAGCCGTTGTAGGCCCGGTAAGGCGTAGCCGCCACCGGGCAACGAAACTACCTGAAACTCACGTCCTCGCCCGCCTGTGCCGTCGCCGCCTGTTCCAGCAGATCCCAGAACGTTTCGCCGCTGCGATCGCAGACCCACTCGTCACCTTTCAGATCAAAGTGATAACCGCCCTGTTTCGCCGCCAGCCACACCTGGTGAAGCGGCTCCTGACGGTTAATAATAATCTTGCTGCCGTTTTCGAAGCTTAAGGTCAGGATCCCGCCGTTGATTTCACAATCGATATCGCTGTCGCCGTCCCAGTCGTCGATACGCTCTTCGATGGTCATCCACAGGGTATCGGCAAGGCGATGAAATTCACTGTCGTTCATGGTTTTATTCCTGTTTTTCGTGATGGCGGCAGTATAACGCTAAATAATTCCCGTTGCAGGAAAGCGGCAAACTCTTGCTTTTGTGTCTTCTCCTGCGATGATAGAAACAGATTTGAACTTACGGGCAACCTCTACATGAAAAACGTCTTCCGAACGCTTGTCGTTCTTGTCACTCTGTTTAGTCTGACCGGCTGTGGACTGAAGGGACCACTGTACTTCCCGCCAGAGGATAAAAACGCACCACCGCCGACAAAACCGGTGCAAAGTGGTATCGAGTCATCTACGCCGGATACCAACGATCGCGGCAATAACGGCGGCCCGACTCAGGTCAATCTCTGACAATTACGTTCTGTACCCGCGCAATGGAGCAAATGATGCAGTTCTCTAAAATGCATGGCCTTGGCAACGACTTTATGGTCGTCGACGCGGTAACGCAGAATGTCTTTTTCTCCCCGGAACTGATCCGTCGTCTGGCGGATCGACACGTGGGCGTGGGGTTTGACCAGCTGCTGGTGGTGGAGCCGCCTTACGATCCTGACCTGGACTTTCACTACCGCATTTTTAACGCCGACGGCAGCGAAGTTTCCCAGTGCGGCAACGGCGCGCGCTGTTTTGCCCGCTTTGTTCGGCTGAAAGGGCTGACCAACAAGCGCGATATCCGCGTCAGCACCGCCAATGGCCGGATGGTGCTCAGCGTCACCGACGACGAACTGGTGCGCGTGAACATGGGCGAGCCGAACTTCGACCCCTCTGCCGTGCCGTTTCGCGCCAACAAAGCGGAAAAGACCTATATTATGCGTGCCGCCGAGCAGACAGTATTGTGCGGCGTCGTCTCGATGGGTAACCCGCACTGCGTGATTCAGGTGGATGATGTGCAAACCGCGGCGGTTGAAACGCTCGGCCCGGTGCTGGAAAGCCACGAGCGCTTCCCGGAGCGGGCGAACATCGGTTTCATGCAGGTGGTGAAGCGTGAACACATTCGCCTGCGGGTTTACGAGCGCGGCGCGGGCGAAACCCAGGCCTGCGGAAGCGGTGCCTGTGCGGCGGTGGCCGTCGGTATCTCACAGGGGTTACTGGCAGAAGAGGTTCGCGTGGAATTACCGGGCGGTCGGCTTGATATCGCCTGGAAAGGAGCGGGTCATCCACTGTACATGACTGGCCCGGCGACACATGTTTATGACGGGTTTATCCATCTATGAAGCAACCAGGGGAAGAACTGCGGGAACCTGTAACGGAGCTGGACGACAGCGCCGTTGTGGATTACCTGCTGCACAATCCTGAGTTTTTTATCCGCAATGCACGCGTCGTCGAACGGATGCGCGTGCCGCATCCGGTTCGCGAGACCGTGTCGCTGGTTGAATGGCACATGGCGCGCTCGCGCAACCACATCAATCAGCTCGAAGAGAATATGACGCTGCTGATGGAGCAGGCCAGCAATAACGAAAGCCTGTTCTACCGTCTACTGCACCTTCAGGCGCGTCTGGCTTCCGCACACAGTCTCGAAGAGTTCCTCAACCGCTTCCACCGCTGGGCGCGCGAGCTGGGGCTGGCAGGCGCGACGATCCGTCTCTTCCCTGACCGCTGGCGCATTGGCGCGCCGTCCGGGTTTACCCATCTGGCGCTGAGCCGTCAGGCGTTCGAACCGCTGCGCATTCAGCGTCTGGGCCATGAGCACCACTATCTGGGGCCGCTTAACGGGCCAGAACTGCTGGTGGTGCTGCCGGAAGCCAAAGCTATCGGCTCGGTGGCGATGTCGCTGATGGGGCGCGATGGTGACCTGGGCGTGATGTTATTTACCAGCCGCGACGCGCATCATTATGAACAGGGGCAGGGCACGCAACTGTTGCAGGAGATCGCCCTGATGCTGCCTGAGCTGCTGGAGCGCTGGATTGAGCGCGTATGACGGACGGACTGCTCGCCACTGACGTCACCCGCTTTCTGCGCTATCTGGGCGTGGAACGCCAGCTCAGCCCTATTACGCTGCTCAACTATCAGCGTCAGCTTGATGCCATCATGCAGATTGCCGATGAAATCGGCCTGAAAAGCTGGCAACAATGTGACGCCGCCACGGTACGCGGGTTCGTCGTGCGTAGCCGTAAAAAAAATCTCAGCCCGGCGAGCCTGGCGCTCCGGCTCTCTGCCCTGCGCAGTTTCTTCGACTGGCTGGTCAGTCAGGGCGGTCTGAAAGCCAACCCGGCGAAAGGGATCGCCACGCCGAAAGCTCCGCGCCATCTGCCGAAAAATATCGACGTCGACGACGTAAACCGCCTGCTGGATATCGATCTTAACGATCCGCTGGCAGTGCGCGACCGCGCGATGCTGGAGGTGATGTACGGCGCGGGCCTGCGTCTCTCTGAGCTGGTGAACCTCGACTTAAAGCACCTCGATCTGGAATCCGGCGAGGTGTGGGTGATGGGCAAGGGCAGCAAAGAGCGCCGCCTGCCGATTGGCCGCAACGCGGTCTCCTGGATTGAGCACTGGCTGGACCTGCGCGGGCTGTTTGGCGCCGACGAAGATGCGCTGTTCCTGTCGAAACTCGGCAAGCGGATCTCGGCGCGTAACGTGCAGAAGCGCTTTGCGGAGTGGGGCATTAAGCAGGGGCTGAACAGCCACGTTCACCCCCACAAGCTGCGCCACTCCTTTGCGACGCACATGCTGGAATCAAGCGGCGACCTGCGCGGCGTACAGGAGCTGCTTGGTCACGCGAATCTGTCGACCACCCAAATCTATACCCACTTAGACTTCCAACACCTTGCCTCGGTGTATGACGCGGCGCATCCACGCGCCAAACGGGGGAAATAATGCGTTTTTACCGCCCACTTGGTCAGATCTCAGCCCTGACGTTTGATCTTGATGACACCCTTTACGACAATCGTCCGGTGATCCTGCGTACCGAGCAGGAGTCGCTGGCGTTTGTGCAGAACTACCATCCTGCGCTGAAAGCGATGCAGAACAAAGACTTCCAGCAGCTGCGTCAGTCCCTGCGGGAAACCGAACCGGAGATTTACCACGACGTGACCGAATGGCGCCGCCGTGCGGTTGAGCAGGCGATGCTCAATGCCGGCCTGAGCGCGCAGGACGCGGCCACGGGTGCCGAAGCGGCCATGGAAAACTTCGCCAAATGGCGCAGTCGGATCGACGTGCCGCAGGAGACCCACGACACGCTGGCGAAGCTCGCCGAAAAGTGGCCGCTGGTGGCCATCACCAACGGCAACGCTCAGCCTGAACTGTTTGGTCTGGGGAACTATTTTCAGTTCGTGCTGCGCGCGGGCCCGCACGGACGCTCGAAGCCGTTCAACGATATGTATCATCTGGCAGCGGAAAAACTGGATTTGCCGCTCGGTGAGATCCTGCACGTGGGCGACGACCTGACCACGGACGTCGCCGGGGCGATCCGCTGCGGCATGCAGGCCTGCTGGATCAAGCCGGAAAATGCCGATCTGATGACTACCCCGGATAGCCGTCTTCTGCCGCACGTGGAAATTTCACGGTTGGCATCCCTCACGACGCTGATATAATCATCAATTGTTCTGTATAAATTAACAGGGTTTTGGCGAATGGAAACATTTGCCTGCCCGCCATGACGTGACGGTGCCAATGGACGTTTCTTACCTGCTCGACAGCCTTAATGATAAACAGCGTGACGCGGTTGCCGCCTCGCGTACAAACCTGCTGGTACTGGCTGGAGCGGGCAGTGGTAAGACGCGCGTGCTGGTTCACCGTATCGCCTGGCTACAGAGCGTGGAGAACTGCTCGCCGTACTCGATTATGGCCGTGACGTTCACCAACAAGGCAGCGGCGGAGATGCGCCACCGTATCGCACAGCTGATGGGCACCAGCCAGGGCGGCATGTGGGTTGGCACCTTCCACGGCCTGGCGCACCGCCTGCTGCGCGCGCACCATATGGACGCTAACCTGCCGCAGGATTTCCAGATCCTCGACAGCGAAGATCAGCTGCGCTTGCTGAAACGCCTGATCAAGGCGATGAATCTCGACGAGAAGCAGTGGCCGCCGCGTCAGGCGATGTGGTACATCAACGGTCAGAAAGACGAAGGGCTGCGTCCGCATCATATTCAGAGCTTCGGTAACCCGGTCGAGCAGACCTGGCAGAACGTCTACAAGGCCTATCAGGAAGCGTGCGATCGCGCCGGTCTGGTGGATTTCGCCGAGCTGCTGCTGCGCGCCCACGAGCTGTGGCTGAACAAACCGCATATCCTGCAACACTACCGTGAACGCTTTACCAACATCCTGGTGGACGAATTCCAGGATACCAACAACATCCAGTACGCCTGGATCCGCCTGCTGGCCGGGGATACCGGCAAGGTGATGATCGTAGGCGATGACGACCAGTCTATCTACGGCTGGCGCGGCGCGCAGGTGGAGAACATCCAGCGCTTCCTCAACGATTTCCCCGGCGCGCAAACCATCCGTCTGGAGCAGAATTACCGTTCTACCAGCAACATTCTGAGCGCGGCCAACGCCCTGATTGAGAACAACAACGGGCGCCTGGGTAAAAAGCTGTGGACCGATGGCGTAGACGGCGAACCGATTTCGATTTACTGCGCCTTCAACGAGCTCGACGAAGCCCGCTTCGTGGTGAACCGCATTAAAACCTGGCAGGAGAACGGCGGCGCGCTGGAGCAGTGTGCCATTCTCTATCGCAGCAACGCCCAGTCGCGCGTGCTGGAAGAGGCGCTGTTGCAGGTGAGCATGCCGTACCGCATTTATGGCGGTATGCGCTTCTTCGAACGTCAGGAGATCAAAGATGCGCTCTCGTATTTGCGTCTGATTGCCAACCGTAACGACGATGCGGCGTTTGAGCGCGTGGTGAACACGCCGACGCGCGGCATCGGCGATCGTACGCTGGACGTGGTGCGTCAGGCCTCGCGCGATCGTCAGCTCACGTTGTGGCAGGCGTGCCGCGAGCTGTTACAGGAAAAAGCCCTCGCCGGGCGCGCCGCCAGCGCATTGCAGCGCTTCCTGGAGTTAATCGACGCGCTGGCGCAGGAAACGGCCGACATGCCGCTGCACGTCCAGACCGACCGGGTGATAAAAGATTCCGGCCTGCGCACCATGTACGAGCAGGAAAAAGGCGAGAAGGGCCAGACCCGTATTGAGAACTTAGAGGAACTGGTGACGGCAACGCGCCAGTTCAGCTACAACGAAGAAGACGAAGACCTGATGCCGTTGCAGGCATTCCTCTCTCACGCCGCGCTGGAGGCGGGTGAAGGGCAGGCCGATACCTGGCAGGATGCGGTTCAGCTGATGACCCTGCACTCCGCGAAAGGTCTGGAGTTCCCGCAGGTGTTCATCGTCGGGATGGAAGAGGGGATGTTCCCGAGCCAGATGTCGCTGGATGAAGGCGGGCGTCTGGAAGAGGAGCGTCGTCTGGCCTACGTGGGCGTGACCCGTGCGATGCAGAAACTGACCCTGACCTACGCAGAAACCCGCCGCCTGTACGGGAAAGAGGTGTATCACCGTCCGTCGCGCTTTATCGGCGAACTGCCGGAAGAGTGCGTGGAAGAGGTGCGCCTGCGCGCCAGCATCAGCCGTCCGGTCAGCCATCAGCGTATGGGCTCGCCGATCTCTGAAACCGACACCGGTTACAAGCTGGGCCAGCGCGTGCGCCACTCGAAGTTTGGCGAAGGCACCATCGTCAACCTGGAAGGCAGCGGCGAGCACAGCCGTTTGCAGGTAGCGTTCCAGGGGCAGGGGATCAAATGGCTGGTGGCAGCCTATGCCAAGCTGGAAAGTGTGTAACTTTCAGAAAAATATCACTATTTTGTAATAATCTGCTAGCCTTATACGTTGAAGGTCAATTAATGCCCTTCAGCGTTCCGTTGCGTGTTGACGCCACAGTTATTGCTGGCGTAACATGCGCGCACGATTACGCTAAGAGGACATTCGCCTTGGACACACCCAGTAGATACTGGCTCAATTCCCTGTCATCCAGGAACAACTCCTAAGGCTATCTCCTCTTGCTGATGGCCTTAGTGGTTGTCAGCGACTGCATCATTCCCGTCGCGCTGAGTCAGGCTGTTTAATGGTCTGAAACCCAATTTGTTTCTGTGTGCCCACCGAACTGTCCGATATTTTTTGCATTGGGAGTCCCGGTCATGTTGAGCGCATTTCAACTCGAAAATAACCGACTGACTCGGCTTGAAGCCGAAGAGTCACAGCCCCTCATTGATGCCGTATGGGTGGATCTGGTCGAGCCGGACGACGATGAGCGCCTTCGCGTACAATCTGAACTGGGGCAAAGCCTGGCGACACGCCCGGAACTGGAAGACATCGAAGCATCCGCCCGTTTTTTTGAAGACGAAGACGGCCTGCACATTCACTCCTTCTTCTTTTTCGAAGATGCCGAAGACCACGCGGGGAACTCTACCGTGGCGTTTACCATCCGCGATGGCCGCCTGTTCACCCTGCGCGAGCGCGAACTGCCTGCGTTTCGTCTCTACCGTATGCGCGCCCGCAGCCAGGCGATGATGGACGGCAACGCCTATGAGCTGCTGCTGGATCTGTTCGAAACCAAAATCGAACAGCTGGCGGATGAAATCGAAAACATCTACAGCGACCTGGAAAAGCTGAGCCGCGTGATCATGGAAGGCCATCAGGGCGATGAGTACGACGAAGCGTTGTCCACGCTGGCAGAGCTGGAAGATATCGGCTGGAAGGTGCGTTTGTGTCTGATGGATACCCAGCGCGCGCTGAACTTCCTGGTGCGCAAGGCACGTCTGCCGGGCGGTCAGCTGGAGCAGGCGCGTGAGATCTTACGCGATATCGAATCCCTGCTGCCGCACAACGAATCCCTGTTCCAGAAGGTCAACTTCCTGATGCAGGCGGCGATGGGCTTTATCAACATCGAGCAGAACCGCATCATCAAGATCTTCTCGGTGGTGTCCGTGGTGTTCCTGCCGCCGACGCTGGTGGCGTCCAGCTACGGGATGAACTTTGAGTTTATGCCGGAACTGAAGTGGAGCTTTGGCTACCCGGGGGCGATTATCTTTATGATCCTCGCCGGGCTGGCGCCGTACCTGTACTTTAAGCGGAAGAACTGGCTGTAAAAATCTGGCGGGTGGCGCTGCGCTTACCCGCCCTACGATCGAATTCCCTCTCCCTGTGGGAGAGGGTTAGGGTGAGGGCAACATCACAGCCCTTTGCGTACCCTGCGCTGGGTATAAATCGCATCCGCAACGAAAATCGCCAGCGCCACCCAGATAAAGGCGAACGTCACCATCTTATCCGCACCCGGCACCTCGCCGTAAAACACCACCGCCAGCAGGAACATCAGCGTCGGGCCAATGTACTGGAAGAAGCCCAGCGTGGAGAGGCGCAGACGCGTTGCCGCGCCGGTGAAGCACAGCAGGGGGATCGTCGTGACCACGCCCGCGGCCATCAGCATCAGGTTCAGCGACCATGGGTTGCTGCCCATATGGCTGGTTGGGCTGTCGGCGATGCCGAAGAGATAAATCGCCGCCACCGGCAGCAGCTACAGGGTTTCAAACAGCATTCCCGTCTGCGCTTCCACCGCAATCTTCTTACGCACCAGGCCGTAAAACGCAAAGCTGAACGCCAGCCCCAGGGCGATAACCGGCAGTGAGCCGAAGGTCCACAGCTGTACCAGCACGCCGCAGAAGGCCAGAATCACCGCCACCCACTGCATCCGGCGAAAGCGCTCGCCGAGGAAAATCATCCCCAGCAAAATATTGACCAGCGGGTTAATAAAGTAGCCCAGGCTGGCTTCGAGCATGTGATGGTTATTCACCGCCCAGATGAACAGCAGCCAGTTGCCGCCGATCAGCACCGCAGAGAGCGCCAGCAGGAAAACCTTTTTAGGGGTTTTTAGCAGCGTTTTGACGCCTGACCACTGACGGCTGATGCTCATCAGCGCGATCATAAAGAAGAACGACCAGATGACGCGGTGAGTGAGGATCTCGTCCGCCGGGACATAGGCGATAAGTTTGAAGTACGCCGGTGCGATACCCCAAATAAAATAAGCGGCAAGGGCGAGTAAAACGCCCTGCCGCGTCTGTTTAGCATCCATCGGGAAAATCCGTTACAAAAAAGTGAAGTAATTTTACCCGAATTTGCCGTCTCAACCCACCATATAAGTGGCGGTTGCGCTGGCGATATAAACCTGCTCTTCGTTATGCAGCTCAACGCGGGCGACGGCAACTTTATTCCCGGCGCGCAGCAGGCTGCTGGTGCAGGTGAAGCGGTTTCCGCGTCCCGGACGCAGGTAGTCGACGCGTAAATCGATGGTGCCCATGCGCGACAGGCGCTGGCGTAACTCATCTTCGTTGATGGTGTCATGGCGCGTCAGCGTGCTGCCCACGCACACCAGACCGGCCGCCACGTCCAGCGCGGAGGCAATCACCCCGCCGTGCAAAATGCTTTGCGCCCAGTTACCGACCATCATTGGCTGATTATTGAAACTCAGCTGAGCGAAGTCTTTTTCGTATCGCTCCAGCTCAAGACCCAGTGCACGGTTGAACGGCATGTGGTACACAAAAATCTCGCCCACGAGCTTTAAGGTTTCTTCGGCGGTGAGTGTCGCTGACATCTGACGTGGCATCCTTGTTGTTAACAAAATGTTGATTTTATGCTTCAGGATAAAGGAATGCCACTTTAAGAAACGAGGAAGCGGAAGTTATCGCAGAAGTCTGTAGAATGCCCGGACAAAACTATTCATTAAATGTCACCATTTCAGGAGAACACCACCGATGCGGACGTATCTGGGTTGGTTACTGGCGGCGGTTGCGCTGCCCCTCACAGCATATGCGCAGGAAGCGACGATCAAAGAGGTGCATGATAAACCTGCCGTTAAGGGCAGCATCATCGCCAATATGCTTCAGGAGCATGACAATCCGTTCACGCTGTACCCGTATGATACAAACTACGTGATCTACACCCAGACCAGCGATCTCAACAAAGAGGCGATAAGCTCCTATAACTGGTCTGATAATGCGCGTAAAGATGAGGTGAAGTTCCAGCTCAGCCTCGCCTTCCCGTTCTGGCGCGGCATCCTGGGGCCGAACTCGGTACTTGGCGCGTCTTACACGCAGAAGTCATGGTGGCAGCTCTCAAACAGCGGAGAATCTTCACCGTTCCGCGAAACCAACTATGAACCGCAGCTGTTCCTCGGTTTCGCCACCGATTATGAGTTTGCAGGCTGGACGCTGCGAGACGTGGAGGTGGGCTATAACCACGATTCCAACGGGCGTTCCGACCCAACCTCACGCAGCTGGAACCGCATCTATACGCGTCTGATGGCGCAGAACGGCAATTTCATGGTGGAAGTGAAGCCGTGGTACGTGGTGGGCAGCACCGATGACAACCCGGATATCACCAAATACATGGGCTACTATCAGCTTAAAGTGGGCTATCAGCTGGGTGACGCGGTGCTGAGCGCCAAAGGCCAGTACAACTGGAATACCGGCTACGGCGGCGCAGAGCTGGGCCTGAGCTACCCGGTGACGAAACACGTTCGTCTCTATACTCAGGTGTATAGCGGGTATGGCGAATCGCTGATCGACTACAACTTCAACCAGACCCGCGTTGGTGTGGGCGTGATGCTGAACGATATTTTCTAAGCTGCTCGAATGTTTTTGCGTTAAACGTTGAAGTTTCTCTCTCAGGCGCTGAAAATAGCGCCTGTTTCATTTCTGGCATATGGGGTTAACGTGGCGCAGGCGGAAGTATTGAATCAGGAATCGCTGGCTAAACAGGTTTTGCATGAAACCTTTGGCTACCAGCAGTTCCGCCCCGGCCAGGAAACCATCATTGAAACCGTGCTGGAAGGCCGCGATTGCCTGGTGGTCATGCCGACCGGCGGCGGTAAATCGCTCTGCTATCAGGTGCCCGCGCTGGTGCTTAATGGCCTGACGGTCGTGGTATCGCCTCTTATTTCCCTGATGAAAGACCAGGTCGACCAGCTGCTTGCCAACGGCGTGGCGGCGGCCTGCCTGAACTCGACGCAGACCCGCGAGCAACAGCAAGAGGTAATGGCCGGGTGCCGCACCGGGCAGATCCGCCTGCTGTATATCGCGCCAGAACGCCTGATGCTGGACAACTTCCTCGATCATCTGGCGCACTGGAATCCGGTGCTGCTGGCGGTGGATGAAGCGCACTGTATCTCCCAGTGGGGGCACGATTTCCGCCCGGAATATGCCGCCCTCGGCCAGCTTCGTCAGCGCTTCCCCGAACTGCCGTTTATGGCGCTTACCGCTACGGCAGACGACACCACGCGTCAGGACATCGTTCGCCTGCTGGGGCTGAACGACCCGTATATTCAGGTCAGCAGCTTCGACCGCCCGAACATCCGCTATATGCTGATGGAGAAGTTCAAGCCGCTGGATCAGCTCTTACGCTACGTGCAGGAGCAGCGCGGTAAGTCCGGCATCATCTACTGCAACAGCCGTGCGAAGGTGGAAGACACCGCCGCCCGTCTGCAAAACCGTGGCTTTAGCGCCGCGGCCTATCACGCCGGGCTGGAGAACCATATCCGCGCCGACGTGCAGGAGAAATTCCAGCGCGACGACCTGCAAATCGTGGTCGCAACGGTGGCGTTCGGGATGGGGATCAACAAGCCCAACGTGCGCTTTGTGGTGCATTTCGACATTCCGCGTAATATCGAATCCTACTATCAGGAAACCGGCCGCGCCGGGCGTGACGGCCTGCCAGCGGAAGCGATGCTGTTTTACGATCCGGCGGATATGGCGTGGCTGCGCCGCTGTCTCGAGGAGAAACCGCAGGGGCAGTTGCAGGATATCGAACGCCACAAGCTTAACGCGATGGGTGCCTTCGCCGAAGCGCAAACCTGCCGCCGTCTGGTGCTGCTCAACTACTTTGGTGAAGGGCGTCAGGCGCCGTGCGGCAACTGCGATATCTGCCTCGACCCGCCGAAGCAGTACGATGGCCTGATGGACGCGCGCAAAGCGCTCTCGACTATCGGACGCGTGAACCAGCGCTTCGGGATGGGCTACGTCGTTGAAGTGCTGCGTGGGGCTAACAACCAGCGCATCCGCGATATGGGTCACGACAAGCTGCCGGTTTATGGCATCGGGAAAGACCAGAGCCACGAGCACTGGGTGAGTATCATCCGCCAGCTGATCCATCTCGGCTTTGCCACGCAGAACATTGCCCAGCACTCTGCGCTTCAGCTGACCGAAGCGGCACGACCGGTCCTGCGTGGCGAGGTTGAACTGAAGCTCGCCGTTCCGCGCGTCGTCGCCCTGAAGCCGCGCGTGATGCAAAAATCCTACGGCGGCAACTACGACCGCAAGCTGTTCGCCAAGCTGCGTAAGCTGCGTAAAGCCATTGCGGATGAAGAGAACATCCCGCCATACGTGGTGTTCAACGACGCGACGCTGATCGAGATGGCCGAGCAAATGCCGCTCAGCGCCAGTGAGATGCTCAGCGTCAACGGCGTTGGCACGCGCAAGCTGGAGCGCTTCGGTAAAGAGTTTATGGCGCTCATCCGTTCCCACGCTGATGGTGATGATGAGGAGTAGTCAGCCGGGCGAAAAAGTGCCAGGATGGTGACTCACTGTATTATTTCCCCGCGAGCTAATTATGTTAATGCTATTTCTCACCGTGGCGTTAGTGCACATCGTTGCGCTGATGAGCCCTGGCCCTGACTTTTTCTTCGTGTCGCAAACGGCCGTCAGCCGCTCCCGTAAAGAGGCGATGATGGGTGTGCTCGGTATTACCATGGGCGTCATGGTCTGGGCGGCGGTTGCGCTGCTCGGTCTGAACCTGATCCTGGCGAAAATGGCGTGGCTGCATAACGTCATCATGGTCGGCGGCGGTCTGTACCTGTGCTGGATGGGCTACCAGATGCTGCGCGGGGCGCTGAAGAAAGAAGAGAAAAAGCCGGAAGAGCCAAAGGTTGAGCTGGCAACGGGCGGCCGTAGCTTTGTGAAAGGGCTGCTGACCAACCTGGCGAACCCGAAAGCGATTATCTACTTCGGCTCGGTATTCTCGCTGTTCGTGGGGGATAACGTCGGCGCGGGCGCGCGCTGGGGGATCTTCCTGCTGATCGTTGTTGAGACGTTCGCCTGGTTTACCGTTGTGGCAAGCCTGTTTGCCTTACCGGCGATGCGTCGCGGCTACCAGCGCATCGCGAAGTGGATCGACGGCTTTGCCGGCGCGCTGTTCGCCGGCTTCGGCATTCATCTCATCATTTCTCGCTAAGCATGACGCGCTGACGCAAGCAGCGCGCCAACCAGCATAAACAGCGAACCAAAGACTTTGTTCAGGGCCTTCATCTGCTTAGGCCCTTTGATCCACGCCGCAATTCGCTGCGCCAGCGTCGCGTAACCAATCATCACAATGATATCGACAATAATGGTGGTCGCGCCCAGCACCACGTACTGCATCACCTGTGGCTGATGCGGCACGATAAACTGCGGGAACAGGGCAGCGAGGAACACGATGCTTTTCGGATTGGTCAGGTTAACGAACACCGCGCGTTTAAACAGGTGGCCGCGCGTTTGCGCCCGGGAGAGCGTATTCAGGTCAATCGAGCCTGCGGCGCGCCACTGCTGAATACCCAGCCAGATAAGATACGCTGCGCCAGCCCATTTCAGCACCTCGAAGGCCAGCACCGAACGGGAGAACAGCGTGCCCAGACCAATCCCCACCAGCACAATATGAATGCCAAGCCCGGTCTGTAAACCGGCGATTGACGCCGCCGCGCCGCGATAGCCGTGATTAATGGAGGTGGTCATGGTGTTGATTGCGCCCGAGCCAGGTGAAAGGCTGAGGATGATGGATGTCAGCAGGTAGGCGAACCACCATTCGAAGGTCATTTGAAACTCCCGGATCGTCTGTTTTTATGCCACAATACGCTATTGTTGAGTCATTTTGTGACCGGTGACGAAAAAAACGATATTCCCTGAATTACGGGGGGTGGAAACCCAATGTTTCAGCAGAAAAAGGACTGGGAAACACGAGAAAACGCATTTGCTGCTTTCTCCATGGGGCCGCTGACCGATTTCTGGCGCCAGCGTGAGGAAGATGAGTTTATGGGCGTCGGGGAAATCCCGGTACGCTTCGTTCGTTTCCGTGATGAAAAAAATGACCGGGTGATTGTGGTCTGCCCCGGGCGCATCGAAAGCTATATCAAATATGCCGAGCTGGCGTATGACCTGTTCCATCTGGGCTTTGATGTGTTAATTATCGACCATCGCGGGCAGGGGCTTTCCGGCCGGATGTTGCCGGATACCCATCGCGGCCACGTGGATAACTTCAGCGATTACGTCGACGATCTGGCCGCGTTCTGGCAGCAGGAAGTGCAGCCCGGACCGTGGCGCAAGCGTTATATTCTTGCCCACTCCATGGGGGGCGCGATCTCGACGTTGTTTTTGCAGCGCCATAAGCACCAGTGCGACGCCATTGCGCTGACCGCGCCGATGTACGGCATTGTGATACGTTTTCCTGACTGGATGGTGCGCCATCTTCTCGACTGGGCTGAGGGCCATCAGCGCATTCGAGAAGGCTATGCCATCGGAACAGGACGCTGGCGGGCATTGCCGTTTGCCATCAACGTGTTAACCCACAGTCGGCAGCGTTATCGCCGCAACCTGCGTTTTTATGCCGATGAACCGCGTCTGCGGGTCGGCGGCCCCACCTGGCACTGGGTGCGGGAAGGTATTCATGCCGGTGAGCAGGTACTGGCGGGCGTAGGCGATGATGACACGCCGACGCTCCTGATCCAGGCGGAAGAAGAGCGTGTGGTGGATAACCGCATGCATGACCGCTATTGTGAACTTCGCGCCGCTGCGGGCCATCCCTGTGAAGGGGGTAAACCGCTGGTCATCAACGGTGCGTACCATGAGATCCTTTTTGAAAAGGACGCTATGCGCTCAGTCGCGCTCAACGCCATTGTTGAATTTTTCAACAGGCATAACTGATTATTGTTTTCCACCAGAGGTTGAAATCCCTATGTACCAGGTTGTTGCATCTGATTTAGATGGCACGCTGCTTTCCCCCGACCACACCCTGTCGCCTTATGCGAAAGAGACCTTAAAACTCCTGACTGCCCGTGGCGTGAACTTTGTCTTCGCCACTGGCCGCCACCACGTGGACGTGGGGCAGATCCGCGATAACCTGGAGATCAAGTCGTACATGATCACCTCCAACGGTGCGCGCGTACATGACACGGACGGCAACCTGATTTTTACCCACAATCTCGATCGCGACATCGCCACCGATTTGTTCGGCATTGTGCATAACAACCCGGATATCGTCACTAACGTTTACCGCGACGACGAGTGGTTTATGAACCGCCACCGCCCGGAAGAGATGCGCTTTTTCAAGGAAGCCGTATTCCAGTACTCACTGTACGAGCCGGGTCTGCTGGAGCCGGAAGGGATCAGTAAGGTGTTCTTCACCTGTGTAAATCATGAGGAGTTACTGCCGCTGGAGCAGGCGATCAACGCCCGCTGGGGCGACCGCGTGAACGTGAGCTTCTCCACGCTGACCTGTCTGGAAGTGATGGCGGGCGGGGTGTCCAAAGGTCACGCGCTGGAAGCGGTAGCGAAACGGCTGGGTTTTGATCTGAAAGACTGTATCGCCTTTGGCGATGGCATGAACGATGCCGAGATGCTCTCCATGGCGGGTAAAGGCTGCATCATGCAGAACGCGCATCAGCGCCTGAAAGATCTGCACCCGGAGCTGGAAGTGATCGGCACCAACGGCGATAACGCCGTGCCTAAGTATCTGCGCAAACTGTTCCTTGAATAATCTTCAATTGATTGTTTATTGTTCAGATGTCAACTAAAGAGTTCGCTACAATGCCTCTCCTTCTTTCTGAGAGACAAGCATTGTGGCGCTACTCATTATCACCACTATCCTGTGGGCCTTCTCCTTTAGCCTGATTGGCGAATACCTTGCCGGATCGGTCGACAGCTACTTCTCGGTGCTGATGCGCGTGGGGCTGGCGGCGCTGGTGTTCCTGCCGTTCCTGCGTACCCGCGGGCAGTCGCTAAAAACCATTCTGCTGTACATGCTGGTAGGCGCGATGCAGCTCGGCATCATGTACCTGTTCAGCTTCCGGGCCTACGTTTACCTGTCCGTCTCGGAATTTTTGCTCTTCACCGTGCTGACGCCGCTCTACATCACGCTGATTTATGACTTGCTCAGCAGGCGCCGCCTGCGCTGGGGATATCTGCTGAGCGCTGCGCTGGCAGTGATTGGCGCGGCGATTATTCGCTATGACAAGGTGAGCGATCACTTCTGGACCGGGCTGATGTTCGTCCAGCTCGCCAACATTAGTTTCGCCATCGGCATGGTGGGCTACAAACGCCTGATGGAGACCCGCCCTATGCCGCAGCATAACGCGTTTGCGTGGTTCTATATGGGCGCGGCGATTGTCGCGGTAGCGGCGTGGTTTCTGCTCGGTAATCCGCAAAAGCTGCCGACCACCCCCGTGCAGTGGAGCGTTCTGGTCTGGCTGGGCGTGGTGGCGTCGGGGCTGGGGTACTTCATGTGGAACTACGGCGCTACGCAGGTAGACGCCGGGACGCTGGGGATCATGAACAACGTGCATGTTCCGGCGGGGCTACTGGTGAACCTCGCCATCTGGCAGGAGCAGCCGCACTGGCCGAGCTTCCTTATTGGGGGAACGGTGATCCTGGCTTCGCTGTGGGTCCATCGCCGCTGGGTCGCTCCGCGCTCCGCACAAACGGAAGATGGTCGCACGCGTGGTTCCGCGCTGAGCGAATAAACGCTTCCGTAATCGGCTGACGCTGCTCGCCGTCGCGCACGGCGGCGTACAGTCGGCTCCACAGTCCTTCCCCCAGGGTTTTGGTGACCACCAGGCCCTGGCGTTCAACCGTCTCGACCACCCAGTGCGGCAGCGCCGCAATCCCCATTCTGGCCGCCACCATCTGAATTAACAGCAGCGTGTTATCCACGCTTTTCAGCTGTGGGCTGATGCCCGCGGGTTGCAGGAAATGGCGCCAGATATCCAGACGACTGCGCTGTACCGGGTAAATCAGCAGCGTCTCCGTTGCCAGATCCTCCGGCGTGATGCGCGTTTTGGCGGCCAGCGGATGGTCCGGAGCCAGCACCAGACGCACCTCAAAATCAAACATTGGCGAATAGTGCAGACCGCTGCGCGGCAGAATATCTGAGGTCATCACCAGATCCAGCTCACCCTGCTGAAGCGACGGCTGCGGATCAAACGTGACGCCGGATTTGAAGTCCATCTCCACCTGCGGCCACTTCTGGCGGAAGTTCTCAAGCGCGGGGGTCAGCCACTGAATACAGCTGTGACACTCAATGGCGATGCGCAGGGTGGTCTGCTGCGGCTCGTTGCAGGACTGCAACGCGCTGGCAATCTGCGGCAGCACCTGGTTCGCCAGCTGAAGCAAAATTTCGCCCTGCGGCGTAAAGCGCAAAGGCTGGCTCTTACGCACAAAAAGACGAAAGCCGAGGCGTTGTTCCAGATCGCTGAACTGGTGAGAAAGGGCAGACTGAGTCTGGTGCAGCGTGGCCGCTGCCGCCGCAAGAGAACCGCAATTCCGCAACGCTTGTAGCGTTTTCAGGTGTTTAATCTCGATCATGAAAGTCCTTCACTTCGGCATGAACATTTTGCGCTTGAGGAATATACAGTACCTGCCAATTATAGAAGTGTAAACATCTGGACGTCTAAATAACGAATTTCTACAAGGGGTATGCCATGACAATCCGCACTCACACTCTCGGTTTCCCTCGCGTTGGCCTGCGTCGCGAGCTGAAAAAAGCGCAAGAAAGCTACTGGGCGGGTAACGCCACCCGCGAAGAACTGCTGGCCGTGGGACGCGAGCTGCGCGCGCGTCACTGGGATCAGCAAAAACAGGCGGGCGTAGACCTGCTGCCGGTGGGCGATTTCGCCTGGTACGACCATGTTCTGACCACCAGCCTGCTGCTTGGCAACGTGCCGGCTCGTCATCAGAACAACGATGGATCGGTGGATATCGATACCCTGTTCCGCATCGGCCGTGGCCGCGCGCCAACGGGTGAGCCAGCGGCAGCGGCGGAAATGACCAAGTGGTTTAACACCAACTATCACTATATGGTGCCGGAGTTCGTTAAGGGCCAGCAGTTCAAACTGACCTGGACCCAGCTTCTGGATGAAGTGGACGAAGCGCTGGCGCTGGGTCACCAGGTGAAACCCGTGCTGCTGGGGCCGGTCAGCTACCTGTGGCTGGGCAAAGTGAAAGGTGAGCAGTTCGACCGCCTCAGCCTGCTGAACGCTATTCTGCCGGTTTATAAGCAGGTGCTGATTGAGCTGGGTAAGCGCGGTATTCAGTGGGTGCAAATCGATGAACCGGTGCTGGTGCTTGAGCTGCCGCAGGCGTGGCTGGATGCCTTCAAACCGGCGTATGACGCGCTCACGGGCCAGGTGAAGCTGCTGCTGACCACCTATTTCGAGGGCGTAACGCCTAACCTCGACACCATTACTGCGCTGCCAGTTCAGGGTCTGCACGTTGATCTCGTTCACGGCAAAGACGATGTGGCAGAGTTGCACAAGCGTCTGCCTGCGGAGTGGCTGCTCTCTGCCGGTCTGGTGAATGGTCGTAACGTCTGGCGTGCCGATCTCACTGAGAAATATGCACAAATTAAGGATATTGTCGGTAAACGTGAATTGTGGGTAGCCTCTTCCTGTTCCCTGCTGCACAGCCCGATCGACCTGAGCGTTGAGACCCGACTCGACCCTGAGGTGAAAAGCTGGTTTGCCTTTGCTCTGCAAAAGTGTGAGGAGCTGGCTCTGCTGCGCGACGCGCTAAACAGCGGCGACACGGCAGCGATTACCGACTGGAGCGCTCCGATCCAGGCGCGCCGTCACTCGACGCGCGTGCATAACCCGGCAGTGGAAAAACGTCTGGCGGCCATCACCGCCCGGGACAGCCAGCGCCAGAGCCCGTATGAAGTGCGCGCCGAAGCCCAGCGTGCGCGCTTTAACCTGCCCGCGTGGCCGACCACAACCATCGGCTCCTTCCCGCAGACTACCGAGATCCGCGGCCTGCGTCTGGACTTCAAAAAGGGCAATCTGGATGCGAATCACTACCGCACCGGCATTGCGGAACACATCAAACAGGCAATCGTCGAGCAGGAACGTCTGGGTCTGGACGTGCTGGTGCACGGCGAGGCCGAGCGTAACGATATGGTGGAATACTTCGGTGAACACCTGGACGGATTCGTCTTTACCCAGAACGGCTGGGTGCAAAGCTACGGTTCCCGCTGCGTGAAGCCGCCAGTGGTGATCGGCGACGTCAGCCGCCCGGAAGCGATCACCGTGGAGTGGGCGAAGTATGCCCAGTCTCTGACCGACAAACCGGTAAAAGGCATGCTGACGGGGCCGGTGACCATTCTCTGCTGGTCGTTCCCGCGTGAAGATGTATCCCGGGAAACCATCGCCAAACAGATCGCCCTGGCGCTGCGTGATGAAGTGGCGGATCTGGAAGCGGCGGGGATTGGCATCATTCAGATCGACGAACCGGCGCTGCGTGAAGGCTTGCCGCTGCGTCGCAGCGACTGGGATGCTTATCTGACGTGGGGTGTGGAGGCGTTCCGCCTCAACGCGGCCGTCGCGAAGGACGACACGCAGATCCACACCCACATGTGTTACTGCGAATTTAACGACATCATGGACGCCATTGCCGCGCTCGACGCCGATGTGATCACCATCGAGACCTCGCGTTCAGACATGGAGCTGCTGGAGTCGTTCGAAGAGTTCGACTACCCGAACGAAATCGGGCCGGGCGTGTATGACATTCACTCCCCTAACGTGCCGAGCGTGGAGTGGATTGAAGCGCTGCTGAGAAAAGCCGCCCGGCGCATCCCGGCGGAACGTCTGTGGGTAAACCCGGACTGCGGCCTGAAAACCCGCGGCTGGCCTGAAACCCGCGCGGCGCTGGCGAACATGGTGCAGGCGGCGCAGAATTTGCGTCAGGCGTAGTGGTGCTGGATTGCCCGGTTGGCGCAGCCGCCACCGGGCTTTTTGTATTACGCTTTCTTCCCGCCGTACTGGCTGAACCACGCCAGCATTCTTTGCCAGCCATCTTTCGCCGATTCTGCGTGATAGCTCGGACGATAATCGGCATTAAACGCGTGTCCCGCATCCGGGTACACCACGATTTCGGCCTTCGCGTTTGCCGCCCGCAGCGCGTGGCGCATGGTCTCGACGGTATCAAGCGGAATGCCGGTATCCTGGCCGCCATACAGCCCTAGCACCGGGGCATTTAAATCGGTGGCGATATCAACCGGATGTTTCGGCGAGTTCAGGGTCTTTTCACCCACCAGTTTGCCGTACCAGGCCACAGCGGCTTTCAGTTGCGGATTGTGCGCGGCATACAGCCAGCTAATGCGTCCACCCCAGCAGAAGCCGGTCACCATCAGACGGTGCGGGTCGCCACCGTTGCGCGCCGCCCAGCTGGCAACGTGGTCGAGATCGGCCAGCACCTGCGCGTCCGGCACTTTGCTGACCAGGTTGCTGAACAGCGTCGGGATGTCGCTGTAATCATTCGGATCGCCCTGACGGAAATAGAGTTCCGGCGCAACGGCCAGGTAACCTTCCAGCGCCAGTCGGCGGCAGAGGTCGCGAATATGTTCATGAACACCAAATATTTCCTGCACCACGATCACGATGGGCAGCGGGCCATCGGCAGATTTTGGCCGCGCGTGGTACGCTGGCATGTTCTCCCCCTGGGAGGGAATGGAGGTCTCGCCTGCGGTAATGGCTTCTTCAGGGGTTGAGACGATGGTTGAAGCGTGCGGGGCCGCAGCAGGTGCAAAACCGGTTTTTTCAGTCATGGCATTCTCCGTACCAATGAATGGATTAGCGCAAAGATAAATATAGACACCAGGTTAACAACCCACAGTGCCTTATAGCGTCTATCTTTTGTGCAGCACCCGGCGATATAACTTGTTAATGTGATGTGAATCACTATTTTATGGAAATTAACTGCAATCATTTTCATTCATGGTGAGGTGTGTCACGAAATAATGCACATTGCTTCTGTAAAGTACCGTTTTACTTCTTCTGACAAACCGACCCACAGAGGAGTCACCTATGTCTAAGTCTGATGTTTTTCATCTCGGCCTCACTAAAAACGATTTACAAGGGGCTACGCTTGCTATCGTCCCTGGCGATCCTGAGCGTGTGGAAAAGATCGCCGCGCTGATGGATAAGCCGGTCAAGCTGGCAGCCCATCGCGAATTCACCACCTGGCGCGCAGAGCTGGACGGTAAAGCGGTGATCGTGTGCTCTACCGGTATTGGTGGCCCGTCTACCTCTATCGCCGTTGAAGAGCTGGCGCAGCTGGGCATTCGTACTTTCCTGCGCATCGGCACCACCGGCGCCATTCAGCCGCACATCAACGTGGGCGACGTGCTGGTTACCACCGCATCCGTGCGTCTGGACGGTGCAAGCCTGCACTTTGCACCGATGGAATTCCCGGCAGTGGCCGATTTCGAATGCACCACCGCGCTGGTTGAAGCCGCGAAGTCCGTGGGCGCCACCACCCACGTGGGCGTGACTGCCTCTTCCGACACCTTCTACCCGGGCCAGGAGCGTTACGACACCTTCTCTGGTCGCGTGGTGAGCCGTTTCAAAGGCTCCATGGAAGAATGGCAGTCGATGGGCGTCATGAACTACGAAATGGAATCTGCGACGCTGCTGACCATGTGCGCAAGCCAGGGTCTGCGTGCCGGTATGGTGGCGGGCGTTATCGTCAACCGTACCCAGCAGGAGATCCCGAACGCTGAAACCATGAAGCAGACTGAAAGCCATGCGGTGAAAATCGTGGTTGAAGCGGCGCGCCGCCTGATCTAATTCTCTCTTCAGTGCTAAAAGGCCGACATGCTCGGCCTTTTCTTTTTTGCGTAACGCCTCGCAGGAAAACCCTTTCAAACTGGACGTTCATACAGCACAATTCTATTTTGTGCGGGTTAGACGTGGATGCAGGGGGCATTGTGGATATCTCAATCCTGGTTTATGCGGTAGTTGCGCTGGTGAGCGTGGGGATTGGCTGGCTCATTTCCGGCTACCAGCATGCGCAGCAGAAAGCCGAGCAACTGGCAGAGCGCGAAGAGATCGTCGCCGAACTCAGCGCGACGAAACAACAGCTTGCGCTGAGTGACCACTGGCGCGACGAGTGCGAACTGCTCAATAACGAACTGCGCAATCTGCGTGATATCAACACCTCGCTGGAGGCCGATCTCCGGGAAGTGACCACCCGTCTTGAGTCCACCCAACTGCACGCCG
Organism: Enterobacter cloacae complex sp. 6730903; assembly: GCF_048283985.1. Taxonomy (NCBI): domain Bacteria; kingdom Pseudomonadati; phylum Pseudomonadota; class Gammaproteobacteria; order Enterobacterales; family Enterobacteriaceae; genus Enterobacter; species Enterobacter cloacae complex sp. 6730903. The sequence continues at coordinate 119,409 of NZ_JBLVXX010000006.1, forward strand.
AAGACAAAATCCGTCAGATGATCAACAGCGAGCAGCGTCTTAGCGAGCAGTTTGAGAACCTCGCGAACCGCATTTTCGAGCACAGCAATCGCCGCGTGGATGAGCAGAACCGCCAGAGCCTGAACAGCCTGCTGACGCCGCTGCGTGAACAGCTGGATGGCTTTCGCCGTCAGGTACAGGACAGCTTTGGTCAGGAGGCCCGCGAGCGCCACACGCTGGCGCATGAAATTCGTAATCTCCAGCAGCTGAATGCACAGATGGCGCAGGAGGCGGTTAACCTGACGCGCGCACTGAAAGGTGATAACAAAGCGCAGGGAAACTGGGGCGAAGTGGTCATGACGCGCGTGCTGGAGGCCTCTGGTCTGCGCGAAGGATACGAATACGAAACGCAGGTCAGCATTGAGAACGATGCGCGCTCGCGGATGCAGCCGGATGTCATTGTTCGTCTGCCGCAGGGCAAAGATGTGGTTATCGACGCCAAAATGACGCTGGTGGCCTATGAGCGCTACTTCAACGCGGAAGATGACTACACCCGCGAAACAGCGTTGCAGGAGCACATCGCCTCCGTGCGTAACCATATCCGTCTGCTTGGCAGAAAAGATTATCAGCAGTTGCCGGGGCTGCGATCGCTGGATTATGTGCTGATGTTCATTCCGGTCGAGCCTGCGTTCCTGCTGGCGCTCGACAGACAGCCCGAGCTGATCACCGAAGCGCTGAAAAATAACATTATGCTGGTCAGCCCCACCACGCTGCTGGTGGCGTTACGTACCATTGCCAACCTGTGGCGCTATGAGCACCAAAGCCGTAACGCGCAGCAGATTGCCGATCGCGCCAGCAAGCTGTACGACAAAATGCGGCTGTTTGTGGACGATATGTCCTCGGTGGGGCAAAGCCTCGATCGCGCGCAGGATAACTACCGCCAGGCGATGAAAAAACTCTCCTCCGGGCGCGGCAATTTGCTGGCGCAGGCGGAGGCGTTTCGCAGCCTGGGGGTGGAAGTTAAACGCGAGATTAATCCGGAACTGGTGGAGCAGGCTACGGCTCAGGACGAAGAGTTTCGTCTGCGTGAAGGCGACGGTGAGCAAAATAGCCGCAATGAAGACAATGGTTTAGCGGCGAGTTTATCCCCCGAAGCACAGCCGGCGCGTTTCTTTCACGGTGGTTGAAACGTAGGGCAAATGCGCCCAATCTGTTACACTTCACGAACATTTGACTGATTAGCAGGCTCTGAGATGGTTGACGATTCACAAGACACAACGCACTTTGGCTTTCAGACTGTCGCCAAAGCGCAGAAAGCTGACATGGTGGCCCACGTATTTCATTCCGTGGCGGCGAAGTACGATGTGATGAATGATTTGATGTCATTCGGCATTCATCGCTTGTGGAAGCGCTTCACTATTGATTGCAGCGGCGTGCGCCGTGGACAAACGGTGCTGGATTTAGCCGGAGGCACAGGGGATCTTACCGCTAAATTCTCCCGTCTGGTTGGCGAAACCGGCCGCGTGGTGCTGGCAGATATCAACGACTCCATGCTGAAAATGGGACGCGAAAAGCTGCGTAACATCGGCGTGGTGGGCAACGTTGAATATGTTCAGGCCAACGCCGAAGCGCTGCCGTTCCCGGATAATATGTTCGACTGCATCACCATCTCTTTCGGTCTGCGTAACGTGACCGATAAAGATAAAGCGCTGCGCTCCATGTACCGCGTGCTGAAGCCGGGCGGCCGACTGCTGGTTCTCGAGTTTTCTAAACCGATTATCGACCCGCTGAGCAAAGCTTACGATGCCTATTCCTTCCACGTTCTGCCGCGCATCGGCGAGCTGGTGGCAAACGATGCAGAAAGTTACCGTTATCTGGCTGAGTCCATCCGAATGCACCCGGATCAGGACACGCTGAAAGCGATGATGCAGGATGCGGAGTTCGAAAACGTGGAATACTTCAATATGACGGCGGGTGTCGTCGCGCTGCATCGTGGTTACAAGTTCTGAGTGGAGGTTTCCCGTGCCCATTAAACCCTTAGTCACCGCAGGCATCGAGAATGTACTGAATGCCTTTCTGTATCGCGCTCCGGCGCTGAAAACCGCACGTCAGCGGCTTAACGGAAAGGTGCTGCGCATCGTTTTAAAGGAGTTCTCGACGCCGCTTGTGCTGGTCTTCAGCGAACGCCAGCTTGACGTTCTGGGGGAGTGGAAAGGCGAGGCGGACTGCTCGGTGATTACGCACATGAGCGTATTGCCAAAACTGCGTGACCGTCAGCAGATGACGGCGCTTATTCGCAGCGGTGAGCTGGAGGTCGAGGGCGATATTCAGGTGGTACAGAACTTCGTTGCTCTCAGCGATCAGGCTGAATTCGACCCGGCGGAACTGCTGGCGCCCTATATCGGCGACATCGCGGCTGAAGGTATAAGCAAAACGCTGCGCACGGGTTCCGCTTTCCTGCGTAAAGGTCTGCTCCGTCAACAGCGCTACGCTGCCGAGGTGCTGACCGAAGAGTGGCGTATGGCGCCGGGGCCTTTAGAAGTCGCCTGGTTTGCAGAAGAGACCGCGGCAGTTGAGCGCGCAGTTGATGCGTTAACCAAACGGCTGGAAAAACTGGAGGGCAAATGACGCCTGGTGAAATTCGGCGCCTCTATTTTATCGTTCGCACCTTTTTGAGCTACGGGCTCGACGAGCTTATCCCCAGAATGCGTATCACCCTGCCGCTTCGGCTTTGGCGTCGCACGCTGTTCTGGATGCCGAATCGCCATAAGGATCAGGAGCTGGGCGCACGCCTGCGTCTTGCGTTACAGGAGCTGGGCCCGGTCTGGATCAAGTTTGGACAGATGCTCTCAACACGTCGCGACCTTTTCCCACCGCAAATTGCCGATCAGCTCGCGCTATTGCAGGACCGCGTCGCTCCGTTTGACGGAGAGAGAGCGAAGAAACAAATCGAAGAAGCGATGGGCAATATCCCCATCGAGACCTGGTTTGATGATTTCGATATTCAGCCTCTGGCCTCTGCCTCTATTGCGCAGGTTCACACCGCGCGCCTGAAGGAAAATGGCAAAGAGGTGGTCATCAAAGTGATTCGTCCGGATATCCTGCCGGTTATCAAAGCAGACATGAAGCTGATTTATCGCCTGGCTCGCTGGGTGCCGCGTCTGTTGCCGGATGGCCGCCGTCTGCGTCCGCTGGAAGTGGTACGGGAATACGAAAAAACGCTGATTGACGAGCTTAACCTGCTGCGTGAATCGGCGAACGCCATTCAGCTGCGTCGAAACTTTGAAGACAGCCCGATGCTGTATGTTCCTGAAGTCTATTCTGACTATTGCAGTCAGAACATGATGGTGATGGAACGTATCTACGGTATTCCGGTCTCGGACGTGGCGGCGCTGGAAAAGCAGGGCACCAACATGAAGCTGCTGGCCGAACGTGGCGTGCAGGTCTTCTTTACTCAGGTTTTCCGCGACAGCTTCTTCCATGCAGACATGCATCCGGGCAACATTTTCGTCAGCTATGAGCACCCGGAAGATCCGAAATACATTGGTATCGACTGCGGTATTGTCGGCTCGCTGAATAAAGAGGATAAGCGTTATCTCGCCGAGAACTTTATCGCTTTCTTCAATCGCGACTACCGTAAGGTGGCCGAGCTGCACGTGGATTCAGGCTGGGTTCCACCAGATACTAACGTGGAAGAGTTTGAATTTGCGATCCGCACCGTCTGTGAGCCGATTTTTGAAAAGCCGCTCTCGGAGATCTCTTTCGGACACGTCCTGCTCAACCTGTTCAATACTGCACGCCGTTTCAATATGGAAGTGCAGCCGCAATTAGTTTTACTTCAGAAAACATTACTTTACGTTGAGGGCGTAGGCCGCCAGCTCTATCCTCAGTTAGACTTGTGGAAAACCGCGAAACCGTTCCTCGAATCCTGGATTAAGGATCAGGTCGGTATTCCAGCCCTGGTTCGCTCGCTTAAAGAGAAAGGCCCGTTCTGGATTGAAAAAATGCCTGAAATTCCTGAACTGGTTTACGACAGTTTGCGTCAGAGCAAGAACCTTCAGCACAGCATGGATAAAATCGCGCACGAGCTTCAATCCAGTCGCGTGCGTCAGGGGCAGTCCCGCTATCTCTTCGGAATTGGCGCGACGCTGCTGATAAGCGGCACGTTGCTGTTGATCAATCGTCCGGACTGGGAAATGATGCCAGCCTGGATTATGGCTGCCGGTGTGGTTGTCTGGCTTGCTGGCTGGAGAAAAACGCGCTGAATTAGCGTCGCTATCGAGGGATTGCATACGTATAATGCGATCTGACTAATTAATCATCTATCACTGGGGAACACGCATGGGTGGTATCAGTATCTGGCAGTTAGTGATCATTGCCGTCATCGTTGTGCTGCTGTTTGGCACGAAAAAACTCGGATCGATTGGTTCCGACCTGGGCGCGTCAATCAAAGGCTTCAAGAAAGCCATGAGCGATGATGAGAATAAGCAGGAAAAAACCAGTCAGGATGCTGATTTTACCGCTAAATCCATCGCCGATAAGCAGGACGAAGCCAAAAAGGAAGAGGCTAAACGTCACGATAAAGAGCAGGTGTAATTCGTGTTCGACATTGGTTTTGGTGAGTTACTGCTGGTCTTTGTGATTGGTCTGATTGTGTTGGGGCCGCAGCGTTTACCCGTTGCGGTGAAAACCGTCGTGGGCTGGGTGCGGGCGCTTCGCTCGCTGGCAACTACCGTGCAGAACGAGCTGGCGCAGGAGCTGAAGCTTCAGGAATTTCAGGACAGCCTGAAAAAAGTTGAAAAGGCGAGCATGGACAACCTGACGCCGGAGCTGAAAGCATCAATGGATGAGTTGCGCGAAGCGGCGGAATCCATGAAGCGCTCTTACAGCATTAACGATCCTGAGAAGGCGAGCGATGAAGCAAACACCATCCACAATCCGGTGGTGAAGGGTAGCGAAGAGCAGCGCGAGGGTGTAACGCCTTCCAGCGCGGAGCATCAGGCTGCTTCGCCAGAGCAATCGCCGCAGGAGCCCGAAGTGAAAAAGCAGGTGCCGCCGGAAGAGCCCGTGGTCAAAACGGCTGAGGTAAAACCCGCCGCGCCCGTTTCCGAATCATCCCCCTCGTCGAGTGATAAAGCGTAAACATGGCAGTAGATGATACTCAACCGCTTATTACGCACCTCATTGAGCTGCGTAAACGCCTGTTAAACTGCATTATTGCGGTTTTCCTCATTTTTTTATGTCTGGTCTATTTTGCCAACGATATCTATCAGGTGGTTTCCGCGCCGCTGATTAAACAGATGCCGCTGGGCGCGACGATGATTGCAACAGACGTTGCTTCGCCGTTCTTTACCCCGATCAAGCTGACCTTCTGGGTGTCGTTGATTGCCTCTGCGCCGGTCATTTTGTATCAGGTCTGGGCATTTGTGGCGCCCGCGCTGTACAAGCATGAACGCAAGCTGGTTATTCCGCTGCTGGTGTCCAGTTCGCTGCTGTTTTATATCGGCATGGCGTTCGCCTACTTCGTTGTCTTCCCGTTGGCCTTCGGTTTCCTGACGCATACCGCACCGGAAGGGGTACAGGTGTCGACGGACATCGCCAGCTACCTCAGCTTCGTGATGGCGCTGTTTATGGCCTTTGGCGTCGCCTTCGAGGTGCCCGTAGCAATTGTCCTGCTCTGCTGGGTGGGGGTGACCACGCCTGACGATCTGCGTAAGAAGCGCCCGTACATCCTGGTGGGGGCATTTGTTGTAGGTATGCTGTTAACGCCACCGGACGTCTTCTCGCAAACCTTACTGGCGATACCCATGTACTGCCTGTTTGAAGTCGGCGTGTTCTTCGCTCGTTTCTACGTCGGAAAGGGGCGTACCGGGGACGAAGAAGACGAGCCGTCTGAAGAGACCACTAAAGAATAAAACCAACCGCCCGTCAGGGCGGTTGTCATATGGGGATACGTATGTTTGATATCGGGCTTAACCTGACCAGCGCCCAGTTTGCGAAAGACCACGATGAGGTGGTGGCGCGCGCCTTTGCCGCTGGCGTGCGTGGGCTGTTACTGACGGGAACGAATCTGCATGAGAGTGAGCAGGCACGGCAGCTGGCGCAACGCTATCAACACTGCTGGTCCACCGCAGGCGTGCATCCTCATGACAGCAGTCAGTGGACGCATAAAAGCGCTGAGGTGCTACATCGTCTGGCACAAACGCCAGAAGTGGCTGCCATTGGCGAATGCGGACTTGATTTCAACCGTAACTTCTCGACGCCTGAAGAGCAGGAGAAGGCATTTACCGCCCAGCTTGCGCTGGCAGCAGAGCTGGAGATGCCGGTGTTTATGCACTGTCGCGATGCGCATGAACGTTTTATGGCGCTACTGGAACCCTGGCTGGAGAAACTGCCGGGCGCGGTGTTGCACTGCTTTACGGGCTCCCGTCAGGAAGCGCTGGACTGCCTGAACCGCGGGCTGTATTTGGGTATCACGGGCTGGGTCTGCGATGAGCGTCGTGGGCTGGAGCTGCGTGAGCTTTTACCTGTTATCCCGGCCGATCGTTTGCTGCTGGAAACGGATGCTCCGTATCTGTTGCCCCGGGATATGCAGCCCAAACCGCCATCACGACGTAATGAACCGGCCTACCTGGGGCATATTGCTGAGCGAGTGGCGCACTGGCGCGGAGAAGATGCGCAGTGGCTGGCAGCACAAACCGATGATAACGTGCGTCGTCTGTTCGGCGTGCAGTTCTAAACTTTGCGGAAATCGGTGTTTTTAACGCTCTGCAACACCTCTTTGTTCAGCAGGTTGAGCAGCAGCATGGAGCGCGCTTCACCGTCCGGCTCAGCGAAAATGGCCTGTAACCCTTCAAAGGCGCCTTCGGTGATCACCACGCTGTCGCCAGCATAAGGGGTTTCCGGATCGGTAATATCTTCAGGCTGCTGGTAGACAGAAAGCTGATGAATAACCGATGACGGTACTCTTGCCGGATGGGCGCCAAAACGCACAAAATGGCTGACGCCGCGCGTGGCGCTGATCGTCGTGGTGTGGATCACTTCGGGGTCGAACTCAACGAACAGGTAATTCGGGAACAGAGGCTCACTGACGGTCGTGCGTCTTCCACGCTGCATTTTTTCAAGCGTGATCACGGGTGTCAGGCAGTTAACAGACTGACGTTCAAGATGTTCCTGCGCGCGCTGAAGTTGCCCGCGTTTGCAATACAGTAAATACCAGGCCTGCATAATCACTCTTCCCATTGTTCGGGGCGCAAGCATATCAAAACCCTGGCGGGATCGCTAAGGTGATTATAATGGCGAAAAAGAGAGTAAGTCGTGGAAGTTCACGCTAATTTAACAAAATTACAGCATCACGCGGTCTTACGCCGTATAATGAAGCGCTTACAGAGAGGCCATGATTAACTGCATGAAATACCACGATCTACGCGACTTCCTGGCGCTGCTGGAAAAGCAGGGCGAACTCAAACGCATTACGCTTCCTGTTGATCCGTATCTGGAAATGACAGAAATCGCTGATCGCACCCTGCGCGCGGGCGGCCCGGCGTTGCTGTTTGAAAACCCAAAAGGCTACGCCATGCCGGTGCTGTGCAACCTGTTTGGCACACCTCGCCGCGTGGCGCTGGGGATGGGACAGGAAGATGTCACGGCGTTACGTGAAGTGGGCAAACTGCTGGCCTTTCTGAAAGAGCCGGAGCCGCCAAAAGGGTTCCGCGACCTGTTCGACAAGCTGCCGCAGTTTAAGCAGGTGCTGAACATGCCCACCAAACGCCTGCGCGGTGCGCCGTGCCAGCAAAAAGTGCTGGAAGGCGATGCGGTTGATCTGACCAAAATTCCCATCATGCAGTGCTGGCCTGACGATGCCGCACCGCTGATCACCTGGGGCCTCACCGTGACGCGTGGGCCGCATAAAGAGCGTCAAAACCTCGGCATTTACCGCCAGCAGCTGATTGGCAAGAACAAGCTCATCATGCGCTGGCTGTCCCATCGCGGTGGGGCGCTGGATTTCCAGGAGTGGTGCGCGGCCCATCCGGGCGAACGCTTCCCGGTTTCCGTCGCGCTGGGTGCCGATCCGGCAACCATTCTGGGCGCGGTGACGCCTGTTCCTGATACGCTGTCTGAATATGCCTTTGCAGGGCTGCTGCGCGGCACCAAAACCGAAGTGGTGAAGTGCATCTCCAATGACCTGGAAGTACCGGCCAGCGCAGAGATTGTGCTGGAAGGTTATATTGAACAGGGCGAGCTGGCGCCCGAAGGGCCGTACGGCGACCACACCGGCTATTACAACGAAGTGGATAACTTCCCGGTGTTTACCGTCACGCACATTACCCAGCGTGAAGATGCCATCTATCACTCCACCTATACCGGTCGTCCACCCGACGAACCGGCGGTGCTTGGCGTGGCGCTGAACGAAGTGTTCGTGCCGATCCTGCAAAAGCAGTTCCCGGAAATCGTTGATTTTTATCTGCCGCCGGAAGGGTGTTCGTATCGCCTGGCGGTGGTGACGATGAAGAAGCAGTATGCCGGTCACGCTAAGCGCGTGATGATGGGCGTATGGTCTTTCCTGCGCCAGTTTATGTATACCAAGTTTGTGATTGTCTGCGATGATGACGTCAATGCCCGCGACTGGAATGACGTCATCTGGGCCATCACCACGCGTATGGATCCGGCGCGTGATACGGTATTAGTGGAAAACACGCCGATTGATTACCTGGACTTTGCCTCGCCGGTTTCCGGCCTTGGCTCAAAAATGGGACTGGATGCCACGAACAAATGGCCTGGCGAAACCGACCGTGAATGGGGGCGCCCGATCGAAAAAGATCCTGCCGTGACCGCGCGAATTGACGCGATCTGGGACGAGCTGGCCATAATGAATAACGGTAAGGCAGAATAAGACCGTTTAGCCCTATAGACTTCCCGACAGAGAGAGCGAATGACAACCTTAAGCTGTAAAGTGACGTCGGTAGATGCTATTACCGACACCGTATATCGCGTCCGTTTGGTTCCTGAAGCGGCATTCTCATTCCGTGCCGGTCAGTACCTGATGGTCGTGATGGACGAGCGTGATAAGCGTCCTTTCTCTATGGCCTCAACGCCAGCAGAGAAGGAATTTATTGAGCTGCATATTGGTGCGTCTGAGCTTAACCTGTACGCGATGGCCGTGATGGACCGCATCCTGAAAGAGCGTGAAATAGTGGTCGATATTCCTCATGGCGAGGCCTGGCTGCGTGAAGACGAAGACCGTCCGCTGATCCTGATTGCCGGTGGCACGGGCTTCTCTTATGTCCGCTCTATTCTGCTGACCGCGCTGGCGCGTAATCCAAATCGCGATATCACCATCTACTGGGGCGGCCGTGAAGAGAAGCACCTTTACGATCTGTCTGAGCTGGAAGCGCTGAGCGTAAATCATCCAAACCTGCGCATTGAGCCGGTTGTCGAGCAGCCGGAAGAGGGCTGGCGCGGGCGTAGCGGTACGGTGCTGACTGCGGTATTGCAGGATCACGGGACGCTGGCCGGGCACGATATCTACATTGCCGGTCGCTTTGAAATGGCAAAAATTGCCCGCGACCTGTTCTGCAACGAGCGTGACGCGCGGGAAGATCGTCTGTTTGGCGATGCGTTTGCGTTTATCTGATTGAGAGACCCGCTTCGGCGGGTTTTTACGCTCGGGCAATAGCCTGGTGAAAATTTAACCTTGAAATGGGCGGCGCATTGCCGTTATTCTTGTTCCCGTTAAATTTCGCCCTCAGGAGCGCCCCCCAAAAATGAACAAACACGACTGATGAATTTCGATCCTTGCTCAACGCACCGCGTCGGCAGGGGATGTTTTGATTTCATTCAGGAGTGCTTATGGCTCATTTTGCGCAGTCCCCCTCTTTTATTTTGCATCAGGTCACCTGTCAGTTTGCGACGGGCGATATCCTTTTTGGTCCACTGAATCTTTCTCTGGATGCGTCAGTGTACGCGCTGGTTGGCCGCAACGGCAGCGGTAAAACACGCCTTCTGCGGCTGCTGGCAGGGGTTGATGAACCCGCCAGCGGTCATATTGAGCGCTTTGGTACACACGTCTATGTGGCGCAACAGCAGGATATTTCTGCGGATACCACGCTTGCCGGACTGCTTGGTTACGACGCGATCTTTGCGGCGCGCACGCGCATCGACAGCGGTCATTATGAACCCGACGATCTCGACACGCTCGACGGTTACTGGGATCTGGCTGAACGGCTGAGCCAGGCTTTTATCGCTGCAAAACTTCCCCCTTTTGACCCGAATAAACGCGCGGCAGAACTGAGCGGCGGCGAGCGCATTCGTGCTTTGCTGTGCAGCGCATTCACCGCAGATGCTGATTACCTGCTGCTGGACGAACCGACCAACCACCTCGACAGGCAAGGCCGCGTGTGGTTCTACGAGCAGCTTTCCCGGTATCAGGGCGGGGTACTGGTGGCCTCTCACGACCGTGAGTTGCTGGCCCAGGTACCGCGTATCCTTGAACTGAGCGCGTTGGGCTTGCGCAGCTACGGGGGGAATTATGCTGACTATCGAACCCAGCGTGATGCTGAGCAACTGGCTGCCCGCGCCGCGCTGGAGCATGCTGCCACCGAGCGCAAGCGTACCCGCGCCCGTATGCATAAAGAGCATGACGACAGCCTGCGGCGTTCAGCCAAAACGCTTCGCACGGTCGACAGCCTTAACATCGCCTCGTTTGAACGGGTCAAATACAAAGGGGCGGCGAAAGAGCGTATTGGTTCCTGGAAAAAACAGCATAGCGATCAAAATCATGCTCTGAACGCTGCGGTCAACCAGGCACGCGAGCGGGTTGAAGAGGATCACGTGGTGATGTTTACCCTGCCGGGCAGTGAAATCCCGGAAGGAAAACAGGTGCTGGTGCTGGAAGAACTGGTGCTTCCGCACGTGCCTGTCTCCCCGATAAACTGGCGAATGGATGGCCCGATGCGCGTGGCGCTACGCGGGCCGAACGGCTGTGGAAAATCCACGCTGTTGAAAGTGATGTTGGGCGAAACCGCCCCTGTTACGGGAACCTGTAAGGTCTCCGTCAGGTGTGCTTATCTCGATCAGCATCTTTCCCGGCTGGATCTGTCGCAGTCGGTGATGAAACACCTTAGCCTGGGCAATACGCCGCTCGAAGAGGGGGCGCTGCGTACCCGTTTAGCGCAGCTTCAGCTGGGCGCAGAGAAAGTGACACTACCACTGGCCGAACTGAGTGGCGGCGAGCGCCTGAAGGCCGCGCTGGCCTGCGTATTGTGGCGTGAAGCGGCAACGCAGCTGTTGCTTCTGGATGAGCCGACCAACCATCTTGATCTGGCCTCTGTTCAGGCCATTGAAGCGGCCTTAGCCGATTACCCCGGCGCGCTGCTGGTGGTGTCGCATGATGAAGCCTTTCTGGCAGGGCTGAAGCTGACGCATGAACTGGTATGGGAAGAGACGGGATGGCGATGTGAAAGCCTGTAAACACAAGCCCCCGCAAGGGCGGGGGCAAACAAACTTTATCAGGCTAACTGCTTGCGAAGGTCAGGGTTTGCCTGGATCAGGCGCATCAGCTTTAGCTCGGCTGGGGTAGGTTTTTCACGTTTTGACTCCCACTCCAGCACCATCGCTACGCTGACACCCATCGCTCTTGCGAATTCATCTGTTTTCAGGCCCGATCCTTTGCGTAAACGCTCAAATTCACTAAAAGGATTGGACTTTTGATTCAGGGTAACCGTCGGCGGTACATCTTTAAAAATAATCTGTTCCAGGCTGCTCAGCAGCTCAAACTCAGGATCTTTTAATTCCATTGAGAACTCCTCATAAATCACACATCGGGATCATGAACATCAGAGAGCCTGTTAAGAATAGTCCCTAAACCAGACACAGGATCGTCACGGCTGTGATTAATTGTGCGATAACGATCGCTTTACGCGTTTCAGCTATATGGATAGTTATGCTAATTACCTGATTAGTCATATGTAGGGATGCACAGGTATTTTTTTGTAAATAGTCAGTACAAAAACGGGAATACCCGTTTTGCATGAAAACTCTATCTTGCAAGGCTGACCTGGACTATCCTTGTCAGCGTTGGGCACGCGTGTGCCGGTGTGCGCTTTTTGGGTGAAAGGAGTAATAAAATGGCGACAGGAAAGTCCTGCTCTCGCTGGTTTGCGCCTATTGCGGCGTTGTTGATGGTTGTTAGCCTGAGTGGGTGTTTCGATAAAGAAGGCGATCAGCGCAAAGCGTTTATCGATTTTTTACAGAATACAGTGATGCGTAGCGGCGAGCGTTTACCAACGCTGACTGCGGATCAGAAAAAACAGTTTGGTCCATTCGTGTCGGATTACGCCATTCTGTATGGCTATTCACAGCAGGTAAGCCAGGCGATGGATTCCGGTATTCGCCCGGTAGTGGATAGCGTGAATGCTATTCGCGTTCCACAGGATTATATGACCCAGCGCGAACCGCTGCGCCAGTCAAATGGCGCGCTTGGGGTACTGAGCCAGCAGCTGCAAAATGCCAAAATGCAGGCTGATGCGTCGCGTTCCGCGTTGAAGCAGGGCGAGGATCTCAAACCGGTCTATGACCAGGTGTATGAGAAAGTCGTGACCAAGCCGTCAAACGCCTTGCAACCGCTGATCCCGGCGGCGCAGGTCTTTACTCAGCAGCTGGTTCAGGTGGGTGACTTTATTAGTGAACAAGGTACGCAGGTGAGCTTCGTCTCTAACGGTATCCAGTTCCCAACCTCCCAGCAGGCGAGCCAGTACAACACGCTGATCGGGCCGCTCGCGTCCCAGCATCAGGCCTTTAGCCAGGCCTGGAGCGCAGCGGTCGCTGCTACGGAATAAGAAAAACCCCCGCTTCGGCGGGGTTTTTTTTATGCTTGATGAAAATAACGCTTGTCATTCATCTACCACATCGGTATAACTATGTTCGTCGGTTTGTTACACAGACCTAAAGCAGTTTAGTAAAGCAGTCCAGATTGTTATCCATAGATACCCTTCGTAGTGACCCTTCCTTCATCGCTTAAAAATCTGTAACGCAATCCATCAAGCCGGAAGGCACAATATATTTGTTAATAAGGTAATTTCTATGTCTGCTAAAATGACTGGTCTGGTAAAATGGTTCAACGCTGATAAAGGTTTCGGCTTCATCACTCCTGACGATGGCTCTAAAGACGTGTTCGTACACTTCTCTGCTATCCAGAACGATGGCTACAAATCTCTGGATGAAGGTCAGAAAGTTTCCTTCACCATCGAAAGCGGCGCTAAAGGCCCAGCAGCTGGTAACGTTGTAAGCCTGTAAGCTTCCAGCCCAGTAGCACAAAATTCAAAAACCCGCCTTCTGGCGGGTTTTTTCGTTTCTACTGTTGTATCTGTGGGTTAACGCAGTTCTTATCCACTTTACCGCCGAGCGCGGCAATCAGGTTATCCACGGCGGTCGCCGCCATATTGTAGCGTGTTTCATGAGTGGCAGAGCCGATGTGGGGCAGGGCGACGACGTTCGGCATGGTCAGTAGCGGAGAATCCACCGGCAGCGGCTCCTGTTCAAACACGTCCAGACCGGCGGCGTGGATCTCACCGTTTTGCAGTGCCTCAATCAGCGCCTTCTCATCGACCACCGGACCACGACCCGCGTTAATGAAAATGGCCGATTTCTTCATCTTTTCAAACGCCGCTTTGCCGATGAGATGACGCGTTTCATCCGTCAGCGGCAGGATCAGGCAGACAAAGTCGGCTTCCCGCAACAGCGTATCAAGCTCGCAGTAGCGGGCGTTGAAACGTTCTTCAGCTTCACTGTGGTGACGGCGTGCGTTATACAGGATGGGCATGTTGAAGCCAAAATGGGCGCGCTGTGCCAGCGCCAGACCGATACGGCCCATCCCAACAATCCCCAGCGTTTTGCCATGAACGTCCACGCCGAACCAGTCCGGGCCAATGCTTTTCGTCCATTCGCCCGCTTTCACGCGCTCGGCCACTTCCACCACGCGACGCGCGGTGCTGAGCACCAGCGCCATCAGCGTGTCGGCGACGGTCTCCGTCAGGGCATGGGGCGTGTGCATCAGCAGGATGTTGCGCGCGTTTAGCGCATCCACGTCGAAATTGTCGTATCCCACCGAAACGGTTGAGGTAGCACGAAGCTTCGGCATTTTCTCCAGCAGCGCTGCATCCACCTTTTCGCTCGAACCCAGCAGGCCCTCGGCGCTGGCAAACGCGTCGGCGTGCTGCGCCACGGTTTCCGGGCTAAGGTTCTTGACCCGGGTAACGGTAAAGTGTTCCTCCAGGCGTTTTTGCAGATCTTCAGGCAGTGCTTTGTACAAAATGACGGACGGCTTCATGCTAATCTCCGTTGATTTTAAAAGGATTCAGGCGTGGCGTGCGCCGACGGGTAGCTGTTGATTATTAGCAGGCTTAACGATCAGAGTAAGCCATACCGAGGCAAAAAGCGCCACCCCCATAAAGATGTAAGAGGCCGACGGGCTGCCGGTGGCGCCGTTCAGATAGCCCACAAACCACGAGCCAAAGAACGAACCCAGCGCGCCCATACTGTTGATCAACGCCATCGCGCCCCCTGCGACGTTACGCGGCAGCATTTCCGGGATGATGGCAAAGAACGGACCATACGGGGCATACATGGCCGCACCCGCAATCACCAGCAGAGTGTACGAGACCCAGAAGTGGTTTGCGCCTACGGCCCAGGAGCCAATGAAGGCAAAAGCAGCGATCAGCAGCAGTGGCCAGACGAACAGCTTACGGTTTTGCAGCTTGTCCGATGCCCAGGAGACGATAATCATCGCGATGGTCGCAGCCAGGTAAGGCACGGATGACAGCCAGCCCACTTCCACCATGCCAAGGTTTTCACCGCCGCTGCGGATAATCGACGGCAGCCACAGCACAAAGCCGTACACGCCAATGCTCCAGGTAAAATACTGTGCGCACAGCAGGATGACATTCCGGGAGCGGAAGGCTTCGCCGTAGTTACGCACCGCTTTCAGCCCCTGCTGCTCTTTATCCAGCTGCGCCTGGAGTGCGGCTTTTTCGTCCTCAGAAAGCCATTTTGCCTGGGCTGGCTTATCTTTCACCAGCACCCACCAGCAGAAGGCCCAGATAATCGCGGGAACCCCTTCGATGATGAACATCTCGCGCCAGCCGAAGGACTGGATCAGATAGCCGGAAACCACCGACATCCACAGCACGGTGACCGGGTTACCGAGTATCAGGAACGTATTAGCACGTGAACGCTCAGATTTTGTGAACCAGTTGCTGATGTAAATCAGCATTGCTGGCATGACGGCCGCCTCAACCACGCCGAGAATAAAGCGAATGGCCGCCAGCGCAGGAATGTTATTCACCACGCCAGTAAGCGACGCACAGGCACCCCACAAGATCAGGCAGATGAAAATGAGCTTTCGCACGCTGCGGCGTTCAGCGTAAATCGCGCCGGGGATCTGGAAGAAGAAATAACCCAGGAAGAAGAGGGCACCCAGCAGGGAGGAGACCCCTTTGGTGATCCCAAGGTCTTCGTTGATCCCCGCGGCGGATGCGAAACTGAAGTTGGCACGATCCAGGTACGCCAGGCTGTACGTGATAAACACGATTGGCATGATGTACCACCAGCGTTTTACTGCATTGGTCGAACTGTTCATAGGCTTGCCTCTGTTGTTGAGGTTGTTGCCGCCGTTGTCTGTAGGGTACACGGTGGCTTAATTATCTGGTGCGGATTGCTGCCCTCACCCTGGTCCTCTCCCTGTGGGAGAGGGAATTTAGACGCCGAGCTCTGCTCGTGTTGGTAATCCTTCGCTGTCGCCCTGCACCTGAATCGCCAGCGAACCAATTTTGTTGCCTCGCGCCACGGCCTGCGACAGTGGTTTGCCCTCCAGCAGGGCGCTGATGACCCCGACGGCAAACCCATCGCCCGCGCCTACGGTATCGACCACGTTGTCGACTTTTACCGCAGCGACGGCGCCTTGCTCGCCGTCGGCAGTTTTGAACCATGCGCCGTCGGCACCGGTTTTCAGCACCACGGCTTTTACCCCTCTGTTGAGGTAAAAATCAGCAATGCCTTCGGGCGTGCTTTCGCCAGTGAGGATCATTCCCTCTTTTATGCCCGGCAGAACCCAGTCCGCCTGAAACGCCAGTCGGTTGAGTTTCTCAGCCATCTCCGCTTCGCTTTTCCACAGCACCGGGCGCAGGTTCGGATCAAAGGAGATCGTTTTGCCCTGCGCTTTCATTGCCGAAGCCGCATGATCTAGTAAATCGTACGAGCTGGCCGAGAGCGCCGCCGCCACGCCGCTCAGGTGCAGGTGGCGCGCGGAGGAGAAATACGCGGCGTGATAATCATCCACGGAGAGATGGCTTGCCGCTGAGCCTTTGCGGAAATACTCCACGATGGGATCGGTTCCATTTTCAACTTTAGATTTCAGCTGAAAGCCCGTCGGGAAGCGTCCGTCAAGGGTCACGCCTGCGGCATCAATGCCCTCTTTTTTCAGCGAGTCGAGAACGAAATGGCCAAAGCTGTCATTTCCCACGCGGCTTACCCAGCCGACATTCAGCCCCAGCCGCGCAAGTCCCGTCGCGACGTTCAGCTCTGCGCCCGCCACGCGTTTAATGAAGTGCTCCACTGCGCTCAGCTCGCCCGTTTCGGTGGCGACAAACATCGCCATGGCCTCGCCAATGGTGATGACGTCCAGCGTCTTGTGCATGGTTTACTCCTCGCGCAGCAGGTTGACGTAATGGCGGGTGACGGCGGTGAGATCCGTCCCTTCCAGCGGAAATTCGATGCCGCGTGGCGCATCGGCAGGCAGCTGATTAAGCAGATCCCGCCAGCGAGAATCGGCCTGATCCGGCGCGACGGCGCGGAACTGCGCCTTATGTGGGACTGCG
Organism: Enterobacter cloacae complex sp. 6730903; assembly: GCF_048283985.1. Lineage (NCBI taxonomy): Bacteria > Pseudomonadati > Pseudomonadota > Gammaproteobacteria > Enterobacterales > Enterobacteriaceae > Enterobacter > Enterobacter cloacae complex sp. 6730903. The sequence goes on from NZ_JBLVXX010000006.1 coordinate 136,259, forward strand.
ACCTTCACATGAATATAGCTCACGGCGGGAGCCAGCTGACGTGCAGCCTCTTCCGGGGAGTCGCCAACCCACAGCCAGTTGCCCATATCGAACGTCAGCGTGACCGGCAGCGCCATTACCCGGCAGGCGGCTTTGAAGCGCTGCATCGGCGCGAGCTGCCCGCAGTCGGTCTGGTCGTTTTCCACCACCAGCGTCATGCCGCTTTCATCCAGCAGTGCGCGCAGGGCTTCAAGGGGTTGTTTGCCGCTGAAATGACCCAGCGAGACTTTAAGCCACAGCGCGTTCAGGGCGCTGGCTTCGCTAAGGTAGCGCGGGAGATCCGGGTTGAGGGTGCCATCGGGCATAAACAGGGGGGCCGGGGCGGAGTAGCACGCCAGTAAACCCAGCAGTTCAATGGACTCGCCGAGCGCAGGCAGGGCCATTAACTCGTCGTTGCTGAAGAGCTCGCGGCGGATTTCAACGCCATCAGCCCCTGCGCCGGCAATAACGGGAAGCATCGCCCGTTGACCGCCTGCCTGTCGCACCTGGTCCGCGCCATACGCGGCGGTGACCACCATAATTTTCCTGCTCATTTCCTGACTCCAGAGCGTAATCGATAGTATTACGCTAGATGGAACCGGTTCCAAAGAAAAGATCGGGATGCTGAATTTATGATCGCTGTCACGAAGGGGAAATTAACGGGCAGTAGAGCCGCGAACGATCAGTTCGCCGGAAAAAACCTGCTCGCGTACGGCGTCGCGGGTGCCTTCAATGCGGCGAACCACTTGTTCAACCGCGGCATAGCCGATCTGCCAGGTGGGTTGTTTGAGGGTGGTGATGCCTACGCCAGCCAGTTCTGCCCATTCCAGTTCATCAAAGCCGAGTAAGCCGATGTCGCTGCCCCAGTGCAGGCCAATGCGTTTAAGCGAGCGGGCAACCTGAAGCGTCAGCGCCCCGTTCGCGGAGATCACCGCTTTGCGCATTCCCCGATGGCGGGTATGGAACTGGCGCAGGGTATTATCCAGCTGCCCGGCTTCATGCAGGGGGATTTCGGCATTCTCGGCGATCACGCCCGGATATCGCGCCAGCGTGGCACGAAATGCAGCCAGGCGGTCGCGGCGGGTGTTAACCATGCCCAGCGGTTCGCTCAGGAACAGAATGGCTTCGAAGCCCTGTTCAATCAGGTGCTCTGTGGCGGTGGTGGCCGCCTGGGTGTTATCCAGCCCGACCACATCGCAGGCAAATTCCGGGATTTTGCGGTCAATAAGCACCATCGGCAGAGAAGATTGTTGCAGGCGATTTAGCCCCTCTTCGCGCATCCCGACGGCATTCACCACAATCCCTTCCACCTGATAGCTGCGCAGCAGATCGAGATAATGCAGCTCCTGATCAACCTCGTTATTGGTGTTACAGACCAGCGGGGTAAAGCCTTTCTCACGGCACGCCGCTTCGATGCCGCTGAGGACGTTAACGGAATAGGGGTTGGTGATATCGGCGATGATAAGGCCAATCAGACGAGTGCGACCCCGCTTGAGACCGCGCGCCATCAGGCTGGGACGGTAGTCGAGATCGGCAATGGCCTGTTCGATTCGCGCCAGCAGCGCATCGGAAAGCAGGTGTTTCTCGCCGTTGAGGTAGCGTGAAATGCTGGTTTTACCGGTTTTGGCGGCTTTCGCCACGTCGCTGATGGTGGCCCGGGTTGGTTTGATCATCGCTGATTTCCCTGAATTTAGTGAGAATACCTTAGCGGGAAAATCTGGCGAATCAAGCTATTTGCCGGGTGGCGGCTTCGCTTACCGGAGGTTGCGGTCTGATGCCTTCACCCCAACCCTCTCCCACGGGAGAGGGCGCAAACACTAAAAACGGCAACGGGGTTGCCGTTTTGCTTTTACCTACTGCAAAGGACTCAACGTAATCTCAACGCGGCGGTTCTGCGCTTTGCCTTCCGCCGTGCTGTTGCTGGCGATCGGGTTAGCCGGACCCATGCCGCTGGTGCGGATGCGGTTCGCTTCAACGCCCTGGGCGATCAGCGAGCTGGCCACGGAATCGGCGCGCTGCTGCGACAGACGCATGTTCAGATCCTGGCTGCCGGTACTGTCGGTGTAACCAATCACGTTCACGGCGGTTTTATTGTACTCTTTCAGCACCGCGGCCACGCCGGTCAGGGTGTTCGCGCCTGCGGGTTTCAGCGTCGCGCTGCTGCTGTCAAAGGTCACGTTGTTTGGCATGTTCAGGATGATGTTGTCACCGCTGCGCGTCACGCTCACGCCCGTACCTTTCATTTTGTCACGCAGTTTTGCTTCCTGCACATCCATGTAATAACCCACGCCGCCGCCCAGGGCTGCGCCTGCCGCTGCGCCAATCAGCGCACCTTTGCCGCGATCTTTCTTGGAGGAGGAGAGTACGCCAACGCCAGCGCCCACCAGGGAACCAATACCCGCGCCAATGCCGGATTTGCCCGCTTCGCGTTCGCCGGTGTAAGGGTTGGTTGTGCAGCCTGAAACAGCCAGTGCGCCGCTCACCAGAGCGGCAATAACGAGTACGCGTTTTTTCATCTTATTTCCTTAATCCTTTTTATTCTTTGCCACGACGGACGTGGCAGTGGATTATGACGTCCGGATACGGAGAAAATTCAGTGTATAACTCTGAAATTTGTCACAAACGATAAATTGCCTCAATGAAAGGCCGAAACACCTGCACGCAACCAGGAGCGCACGCTTTGAGCACCTCAACAAAAACCATTCTGACCGCCGCCCACTGGGGGCCGATGCTGGTCGAAACCGATGGCGACACTGTGCTGTCGTCTCGCGGGGCTTTGCCTTCGCGCCATCTCAACTCTTTACAGACCGTCGTTCGCGATCAGGTACACAGCAAAACCCGCGTCCGCTGGCCGATGGTGCGTAAAGGCTTTCTGGCGTCACCGGATAAGCCGCAGGGTATTCGCGGGCAGGATGAGTTCGTTCGCGTGAGCTGGGACGACGCGCTGGCGCTGATCCATACCCAGCATAAACGCATTCGCGCCAGCTATGGCCCGTCGTCTATTTTTGCCGGCTCCTATGGCTGGCGCTCGAACGGCGTGCTGCATAAGGCTTCCACCCTGCTGCAACGCTATATGAGCCTGGCCGGAGGATACACCGGCCATCTGGGTGATTATTCGACCGGCGCGGCGCAGGCGATCATGCCGTATGTGGTGGGCGGGAATGAGGTTTATCAGCAGCAGACCAGCTGGCCGCTGGTGCTGGAACATACGGAGGTGGTGGTGCTCTGGAGCGCCAACCCGCTCAACACCCTGAAAATTGCCTGGAATGCGTCCGACGAGCAGGGCGTTTCCTACTTTGATGCGCTGCGCAAAAGCGGCAAGCGCATCATCTGTATCGATCCGATGCGTTCTGAAACGCTGGATTTCTTCGGCGACAGCGCCGAGTGGATCGCGCCGCATATGGGCACCGACGTGGCGATGATGCTGGGTATCGCCCATACCCTGGTGGAGAACGGCTGGCACGATACGGAATTTCTGGCGCGCTGCACCACGGGCTTCGATAAATTTGCCGACTACCTGACGGGACAAACCGACGGTATCGCCAAAACCGCAGAGTGGGCTGCGGCGATTTGCGGCGTTGATGCCGTTAAAATCCGCGAACTGGCGACGTTATTCCATAGCCGTGTCACGATGCTCATGTCCGGCTGGGGGATGCAGCGCCAGCAGTTTGGCGAGCAGAAGCACTGGATGCTGGTGACGCTCGCCGCGATGCTCGGGCAGATTGGCACACCCGGCGGCGGTTTTGGGCTTTCCTATCACTTTGCTAACGGCGGCAACCCGACGCGAAAAGCGGCGGTGCTGGCGTCCATGCAGGGCTCAGTGCAGGGTGGCGTGGACGCGGTAGATAAAATTCCGGTGGCACGCATTGTTGAAGCCCTGGAGAACCCAGGCGGGTTTTATCAGCACAACGGCCAGGATCGGCATTTCCCGGATATTAAGTTTGTCTGGTGGGCGGGTGGGGCCAACTTCACCCATCACCAGGATACTAACCGCCTGATCCGCGCCTGGCAGAAACCGGAGCTGGTGGTGATCTCGGAGTGCTTCTGGACCGCGTCAGCGAAACATGCCGATATCGTTTTGCCCGCCACGACCTCGTTCGAGCGTAACGATCTCACCATGACGGGGGATTACAGTAATCAGCATATGGTGCCGATGAAGCGCGTCGTGGCTCCCCGGGATGAAGCGCGGGATGATTTTGATGTCTTTGCCGACCTGAGTGAAATGTGGGAAGCGGGCGGTCGGGAGCGTTTCACCGAGGGCAAAACCGATCTGCAATGGCTGGAAACGTTTTACCAGATTGCCAGCCAGCGTGGGGCTGCGCAGGGCGTGACGCTGCCGCCATTCGCTGAGTTCTGGGAGGCGAATCAACTCTTCGAAATGCCGGAAAGCGAGCAGAATGCGCGGTTTGTGCGCTTTGCTGACTTCCGTCGCGATCCGGAGAATCACCCGCTAAAAACCGAAAGCGGGAAGATTGTGATCTACAGCGAACGCATCGCCAGCTTTGGCTACGCGGACTGTCCGCCACATCCGGCGTGGCTGGAGCCGGACGAATGGCATGGCAATGCGCAGCCGGGGCAGCTTCAGCTGCTGTCTGCCCATCCCGCCCATCGTCTGCACAGCCAGCTCAACTATTCGGCTCTGCGCGAGCAGTATGCGGTGGCGGGTCGTGAGCCGATTGCGCTGAACAGCGATGACGCAAAGGCGCGGGGGATTAACCACGGCGACCTCGTTCGGGTCTGGAACGCGCGCGGGCAGGTGCTGGCAGGTGCCGTGGTGAGTGACGGGATCCGCCCTGGCGTTTTCTGCATTCATCAGGGCGCATGGCCTGATCTGGCGCTGGACGAGGGCGGTATTTGTAAGAACGGCGCCGTAAACGTGCTGACCAAAGATCTCCCCAGCTCGAAGCTGGGGAATGGCTGCGCGGGGAATACGGCGCTGGCATGGGTGGAGAAATATGAGGGACCGGCGCTTACCCTTACGGCGTTTGATCCGCCTGCCAGCTCATGATCCACGTCGGGTGTTGGGTATCATCCTGCCAGGCGCTGTCTTCGATGCGAAAACCCTGAGCATGATAGAAATTCACCGCCCGCACGTTTTTCTGATACACCTCCAGAGTTAAATACGGATAGTGCTGCTGAACGTGGTTCAGCAGCGCACGCCCGATCCCCTTTCCGATGAACGCCGGGGCGATAAACAACGCCCCCACGAACTGGAACTGCATGACGCTGATAAAACCGCACAGGGTACCGTTTTCTTCCCAGACCCAGGTCTCGGCGGCGGGAAGGTATTCATCCCGCACTACCGCTTCATTCGCTTGCCAGTAACTTGCGTCGATAAACGGATGCGCCTCGGTGGTGCTCTCCAGCCACAGACTCAAAAGCGGAGCAGTGTCCTCACTTTGCCATTTGCGGATCATGGTGGCCCTCCGGATGGCAGAAGCAGCCCGTAATGTGGTCATTGATCAGCCCGCAGGCCTGCATAAAGGAGTAACAGATGGTGGTGCCCACAAACTTAAAGCCGCGTTTTTTCAGCGCTTTCGACAGGGCATCTGAGGCGGGGGTCGACGTTGGGATCTCTGCAAGCGTGGCGGCCTGCGTCACCTTCGGCTCGTTATCCACAAACGACCAGACGAATGCTGAGAAGGGTTCGCCGTTTTGCTCCATCGCCAGATAAGCACGCGCGTTACCAATAATGGCCTGAATTTTACCGCGATGGCGGATGATACCGGTATCCAGAACCAGCCTTTCCACGTCTTCGTCGTTCATGGCGGCAACCGCTACCGGATCGAACTGGTGGAAGGCTTTGCGATAGTTCTCACGCTTTTTCAGAACGGTGATCCACGACAGTCCGGCCTGCTGGCCTTCAAGGCAAATCATTTCAAACAGTTTTTTACCGTCGGTTTCCGGTACGCCCCATTCCTTGTCGTGATAATCGATATAAAACTGATCCTGGCTTACCCAGCCGCAACGTTGCATAGGTCATCTCCCTTCCTGATACGGTAAACGCAAAAATTTCAATCTGCCCGGCTTGACGTGTCTGCTAAAGAGACAATAGTTAATACAGGGCTATACGCCCTAATACCTCTTCGAACAATGACATATATCGCCGAACTCGGCTCTTTCTGGAGTCGCTTTGATGATGATAAAAAAAATCAGTGGTCGCCATGCTGCTTCTGGCCTGGTGGGTGTTTCAGCCTGCCTGCTTTTTTGTAACACCGCTTTTGCGTGGCAACAGGAATATATCGTTTCAGATGCACAAAGTAATACGACGGAACGCTATACATGGGACGCCGATCACCAACCTCGTTATGAAGATATTCTCGCGGAGCGTATTAACCATTCGCAGAATGCTGCGGGGTTTGCCCTGAACGACCCATCCGGTTCAGATGCGGAAACCGTTCTGAGCGTTGGCTGGAATTTTCCCGTGGCGGGACATTTCACCACCGGGCCCGTCATGGCGTGGCGCACTGATGGCGCTCCCCCCGTACCGGTGAATGCGTTTGAGGATACAACCACCACGCAGTCGCTTACCGATCCACTCTGGCATGCCAGCGTGAACTCGTTGGGGTGGCGTGTCGATACGCAGTATGGTGATTTACATCCCTGGGCGAAGATCAGCTATAACCAACAAGCTGAAGAAGAATATTTATATACGCTGGGATTGAGCGCCAAATTTTAAAGGTTGTTATTTTTTTAAACGCTACGATAACATATTTTATACAATGATGACGGGGTCTGGAGCGATAGTACTCACTAACAGGACAGCGCTTCATTCTCCGGCAAGGTCATTCATTCCCGCTTCCAGGCATTTCATTCCGTTTCTCCTGCATTTCATGCCATTTTACCCCTGGCGTTATGGGGTTTTGTTTATCGTGTCCTCAGCGAATTTCCTTAATTTATCTTGCAGGACACTGCCATGAACACATCAACTTATAACCGCACGCGTTGGCTGACGCTATTCGGCACCATCGTTACCCAGTTCGCACTGGGATCGGTCTATACCTGGAGCCTGTTTAACAGCGCCCTGTCTGATAAGCTCGGCGCGCCAATAAGCCAGGTGGCGTTCTCCTTCGGCTTGCTGAGTCTTGGGTTAGCAATTTCCTCTTCCGTGGCGGGTAAACTTCAGGAGCGCTTCGGCGTGAAGCGTGTAACCATGGCCTCCGGGATCTTGCTGGGCGTGGGCTTCTTCCTGACGGCATATTCCGACAACCTGATGATGCTGTGGCTGAGCGCCGGGGTGCTGGTGGGGCTGGCGGACGGCGCAGGTTACCTGCTGACGCTGTCTAACTGCGTGAAGTGGTTCCCGGAGCGTAAAGGGCTTATCTCCGCGTTTGCCATTGGCTCATATGGCCTGGGCAGCCTCGGCTTCAAATTCATCGATGCGCATCTGCTGGCCTCGGTGGGGCTTGAGAAAACCTTTATGATCTGGGGCGTGATTGTGCTGGTGATGATCCTCTTCGGCGCAACGTTGATGAAAGACGCGCCGCAGCAGGAAGTGAAAACCGTTAACGGTGTGGTGGAGAATGATTTCACCCTTGCACAGTCCATGCGTAAACCGCAGTACTGGATGCTGGCGGTGATGTTCCTGACGGCCTGCATGAGCGGTCTGTATGTCATCGGCGTGGCGAAAGATATCGCGCAAGGGATGGTAAAACTGGACGCGGCGACGGCGGCGAACGCGGTAACGGTCATCTCCATTGCTAACCTCTCGGGTCGTCTGGTGCTCGGTATCCTGTCTGACAAAATCGCCCGCATCCGCGTGATTACGCTGGGGCAGGTCATCTCTCTGGTGGGCATGGCGGCGCTGCTGTTTGCACCGCTGAACGAAGCGACATTCTTTGCGGCGATAGCCTGCGTAGCCTTTAACTTTGGCGGTACCATTACCGTCTTCCCGTCGCTGGTGAGCGAGTTCTTCGGCCTGAACAATCTGGCGAAAAACTACGGTGTGATTTATCTCGGCTTCGGTATCGGCAGTATTTGCGGGTCGCTGATTGCCTCGCTGTTTGGTGGCTTCTACGTGACATTCTGCGTGATATTTGCCTTGCTGATTATTTCACTGGCACTGTCCACCACGATTCGTCAGCCGCAGCGCGAGGTATATAAAGAAGCGCATGCATGATTCGATAAAAAGGGGCCGCAGGGCCTCTTTTTTTATCGCAATATCACTTCCGGACTTGTTATTTTGTAAAAATTTTCATCGATTCACATTCTCTGCTGCCACTTTTCTTCCTCGCTGTGGTCTACTTATCGCGCTTGTAGACGTTTCTGATAACGGTTTATCTCGCACCTACTTACTCTGTCTGCTTTCTCAATGAGATTCGGCGGGTCTTTATACCCCTTCCCCCAGGGTTGTTTGCATGAAATATATCAGGTCTCTTACCCAGCAAAGATTGTGTCTGATGCTGGCTGTCTATATCGGTTTGTTTCTGAATGGCGCGGTGCTGTTCAGAAGAGTGGAAGGTTATTTTGAACACCTCACCGTAAGAAACGGAATTTTCGCCGCGATTGAAGTGTTTGGCTCAATTCTGGCAACCTTCTTCCTGCTACGTCTGCTCTCGCTTTTTGGCAGACGTACATGGCAGGTTCTGGCCTCGCTGGTGGTGATTATCTCTGCCGCCGCAAGCTATTACATGACATTCATGAACGTAGTCATTGGCTACGGTATTGTGGCCTCGGTGATGACCACGGACATCGACCTCTCGAAAGAGGTGGTGGGACAAGGGTTCATCATGTGGACGATTTTGACCTGCCTGATCCCGCTCTTCTTTATCTGGAGTAATACCTGTCGCTATACCCTGTTACGCCAGCTGCGTACCCGTGGGCAACGCATTCGTAACGTCGCCGTCGTTCTTCTGGCGGGTCTGCTGGTATGGGCGCCTATTCGTCTGATGGAAAAACAGCAAAAACGGATCGAAAAAGCGACAGGCGTAGATATGCCAAGCTATGGCGGCGTGGTGGCTAACTCGTATCTGCCGTCTAACTGGCTGTCGGCGTTAGGTCTTTATGCCTGGGCCCAGGCGGACGAATCCAGCGATGTGAAATCGCTGATTAACCCGACCAAAAAGTTCACCTACCAGGCTCCGGCTGACGGGCTGGATGATACTTACGTGGTCTTCGTTATCGGCGAAACGACGCGCTGGGATCATATGGGTATTCTCGGTTATGACCGCGATACCACCCCGAAACTGGCGCAGGAAAAGAACCTGGTGGCATACCGCGGCTACTCCTGCGATACCGCCACGAAGCTCTCGTTGCGCTGTATGTTTGTTCGTGAGGGCGGTGCGAGTGATAATCCTCAGCGCACTCTCAAAGAGCAAAACGTGTTTGCTGTTCTGAAGCAGCTTGGATTTAGCTCCGATCTGTTCGCCATGCAAAGTGAGATGTGGTTCTACACCAACACCATGGCGGATAACATCGCTTACCGCGAACAGATTGGCGCCGAGCCGCGTAACCGCGGAAAGAACGTTGATGACATGCTGCTGCTCTCTGAGATGGAACAGTCGCTGAAAAACCATCCGCAGGGTAAGCACCTTATTGTTCTGCATACCAAAGGGTCACATTACAGCTACTATCAGCGTTACACGCGCGATTTCGCTAAATGGACGCCTGAGTGCGTCGGCATTAACAAGAACTGTAGCAAGCAGGAGCTGATCAATGCCTATGATAACTCGATTCTGTATGTGGATACCTTCCTCAGCCGGGTGATCGACCAGCTTCGCGATAAGAAAGCGATTGTGATTTACGCGGCCGACCACGGCGAGTCCATCAACGAGAAAGAGCATTTACACGGCACGCCGCGTAAGCTGGCCCCGCCTGAGCAGTTCCGCGTGCCGATGATCATGTGGATGTCGGATAAGTATCTGGAAAACCCGGACAAAGCCAAAATGTTTGCCCATCTGAAACAGCAGGCAGAGATCAAGGTACCGCGCCGTCACGTTGAGCTGTACGACACCATTATGGGTTGTCTCGGCTATACCTCACCGAACGGTGGGATTAACGAAAACAACAACTGGTGTAAACTCCCTGATAACACCACAAAAGCCGCGCAGTAGCTGGTCTGGCGAGAATATCGCCAGTTGAATGGCTTTTTGAAAATAAGGGATTGACGGGGGCGCACCTCAGCAGTAAGATGCGCTCCGCATTCGGCGAGTAGCGCAGCTTGGTAGCGCAACTGGTTTGGGACCAGTGGGTCGGAGGTTCGAATCCTCTCTCGCCGACCACATTCTAAAAAGGGCTAACCGCAAGGTTAGCCCTTTTTGCATTAACGCGTTACCCCGCACGAGTCCTCAAAATACCCCTTAGCCCTGCTTCCCCCTGCCTGCTTGCGGTTTTGTGACATAATCCATTGTATTTTTTTATATATAGTTTGATCTTTTTTCGCGTTGCTTATGGATAACCTCAGCATTTTTCGCTGTGCGTTTTAACGTTCGCGGTATTTAGTGCTCAGATAATCACCATTCTGTAAGAAAATTTACCCATTCTGAATAAAACTTAATCACTGAGTGTTGCGAAATATGAAGATAATTGTGCTGCATCATGGCGAGTAGCATAAATTTCTCTGCTGAAAACTCACGGTCAGGGTTTTTTTAATCTTTGTTTGCGGTTTCTCACACTCCACGTAAATCCCCGCCACCTGTATTGACGTTTTCACATTCTGTTGACAGATTGTAGGGCACGAGGGGCATTTCAGGGAGGATCTGCGCTGCAACTCAAACGCTCTTCTGAAAGGATTCTCTATCCCTTTTAACGCCTTCGGGCATCACCGACCGGACCGGGTAAAAAATAAATAAAGGTCAGGCGGCGTAACACAACAAAGCAAAACATCACATTGGAGCACAATAATGAGTATTTCCTTGAAGAAGTCAGGGATGCTGAAGCTTGGTCTGAGCCTGGTGGCCATGACCGTTGCAGCAAGCGTACAGGCAAAAACCCTGGTTTACTGTTCTGAAGGCTCTCCGGAAGGCTTTAACCCACAGCTCTTTACCTCTGGTACGACTTACGACGCAAGCTCTGTACCGATCTATAACCGTCTGGTTGAATTTAAAACCGGCACCACGGAAGTAATTCCTGGCCTGGCTGAAAAGTGGGATATCAGCGAAGACGGTAAAACCTATACCTTCCACCTGCGCCAGGGCGTGAAGTGGCAGGACAGCAAAGAATTTAAACCTACGCGCGACTTTAACGCCGACGACGTTGTGTTCTCCTTCGACCGTCAGAAAAATGCCCAGAACCCGTACCATAAAGTGTCTGGCGGCAGCTATGAATACTTCGAAGGGATGGGTCTGCCAGACCTGATCGCTGAAGTGAAAAAAGTGGACGATAAAACCGTTCAGTTTGTACTGACGCGTCCGGAAGCGCCATTCCTGGCTGACCTGGCGATGGACTTCGCCTCGATTCTCTCTAAAGAGTACGCGGACAACATGCTGAAAGCCGGCACCCCGGAAAAAGTGGACCTGAACCCAATCGGTACCGGCCCGTTCCAGCTGCTTCAGTACCAGAAAGATTCCCGTATTCTGTATAAAGCCTTCCCGGGCTACTGGGGCACCAAGCCGCAGATCGACCGCCTGGTCTTCTCCATCACGCCTGACGCATCCGTGCGTTACGCAAAATTGCAGAAAAACGAATGTCAGGTGATGCCGTATCCAAACCCGGCTGACATCGCGCGCATGAAGCAGGACAAAAATATCAACCTGCTGGAGCAGGCGGGCCTGAACGTGGGTTATCTCTCCTTCAACACCGAGAAGAAACCGTTCGATGACGTGAAAGTGCGCCAGGCGCTGACTTACGCGGTGAACAAAGAAGCGATCATCAAAGCCGTTTACCAGGGCGCGGGCGTTGCGGCCAAGAACCTGATCCCACCAACCATGTGGGGCTATAACGACGACATTAAGGACTACACCTACGATCCTGAGAAAGCGAAAGCGCTGCTGAAAGAAGCGGGCCAGGACAAAGGCTTCACCGTCGAGCTGTGGGCGATGCCGGTACAGCGTCCTTACAACCCGAACGCACGTCGTATGGCGGAAATGGTTCAGGCTGACTGGGCGAAGATTGGCGTACAGGCCAAGATTGTGACCTACGAGTGGGGCGAGTACCTGAAGCGCGCCAAAGCGGGCGAACACCAGGCGGTCATGATGGGCTGGACCGGCGACAACGGGGATCCGGACAACTTCTTCGCGACCCTGTTCAGCTGTGCGGCAGCGAAAGACGGTTCCAACTACTCTCGCTGGTGCTACAAGCCGTTTGAAGATCTGATCCAGCCGGCGCGTGCGACCGACGATCACAACAAACGTATCGAACTGTACAAGCAAGCTCAGGTTGTCATGCACGATCAGGCTCCGGCGCTGATTGTTGCTCACTCCACCGTGTACGAGCCAGTGCGTAAAGAAGTGAAGGGCTACGTGGTCGATCCACTGGGCAAACACCACTTCGAAAACGTGTCTGTTGAATAATAAGTAGGGTGTTCTCCCTCTCCCTTTGGGAGAGGGCAGGGGTGAGGGTCGTGCATGCCCCCCCTCACCCTAACCCTCTTCCACAGGGAGAGGAAATTTACATTTGTGAGCAATACAGACGTCATGCCACTGGGCGTGCGTCATCAGAGAGAATCCGGGTTATGTTGCAGTTCATCCTCCGACGTCTGGGACTGGTTATCCCGACGTTTATCGGTATCACCCTTCTCACTTTTGCCTTCGTCCATATGATCCCGGGTGACCCGGTAATGATTATGGCAGGCGAGCGTGGTATCTCCCCTGAACGTCATGCGCAACTGCTGGCTGAACTCGGCCTTGATAAGCCGATGTGGCAGCAGTATCTCCACTATATCTGGGGCGTGTTGCACGGCGATTTAGGGATTTCACTGAAAAGCCGTCTTCCGGTGTGGGACGAGTTCGTGCCGCGCTTTAAAGCGACGCTGGAACTCGGTATCTGCGCCATGATCTTCGCGACCGCGGTAGGGATCCCCGTTGGCGTACTGGCTGCCGTTAAGCGTGGCTCTATTTTCGACCACACCGCTGTTGGCCTGGCACTGACCGGCTACTCCATGCCTATCTTCTGGTGGGGCATGATGCTGATCATGCTGGTCTCGGTGCAGTGGAACCTGACGCCGGTCTCCGGACGCGTCAGCGATATGGTTTTCCTTGACGACACCAACCCGTTAACCGGCTTTATGCTGATTGATACGGCGATCTGGGGCGAAGAGGGCAACTTCATTGATGCGGTTGCGCACATGATCCTGCCTGCAATGGTGCTGGGCACCATCCCTCTGGCGGTGATCGTGCGTATGACCCGTTCCTCCATGCTGGAAGTGCTGGGCGAGGATTATATTCGTACTGCCCGCGCTAAAGGCCTGACCCGTATGCGCGTCATCATCATTCATGCCCTGCGTAACGCTATGCTGCCGGTGGTGACCGTTATCGGTTTGCAGGTCGGTACGCTGCTGGCGGGGGCGATCCTGACCGAAACCATCTTCTCCTGGCCGGGTCTTGGACGCTGGCTGATTGATGCGCTGCAACGCCGTGACTATCCGGTTGTGCAGGGCGGTGTACTGCTGGTCGCGACGATGATTATCCTCGTCAACCTGCTGGTCGATTTGCTGTACGGCGTGGTGAACCCGCGTATTCGTCATAAGAAGTAAGGGGCCATCATGTCACAAGTTACTCAAAATAAAGTGGTCACCGCACCGGTGCCAATGACGCCGATGCAGGAGTTCTGGCACTACTTCAAGCGCAACAAAGGCGCGGTCGTCGGGCTGGTGTATGTTTCCATCATGATCCTGATTGCGGTGTTTGCGAACTTCCTTGCGCCGTATAACCCGGCTGATCAGTTCCGCGATGCGCTGCTGGCACCTCCTGCATGGCAGGACGGCGGAAGCCTGACGCACCTGCTGGGCACCGACGACGTGGGCCGCGATGTGCTGTCGCGCCTGATGTACGGCGCACGCCTGTCGCTGCTGGTTGGCTGCCTCGTTGTCGTACTGTCGCTGATCATGGGGATCGTACTCGGCCTGGTGGCAGGCTACTTCGGCGGCATTGTTGATAACATCATCATGCGCGTCGTCGACATTATGCTGGCATTGCCAAGCCTGCTGCTGGCGCTGGTGCTGGTGGCGATCTTTGGTCCGTCGATTGGTAACGCCGCGCTTGCGCTGACGTTTGTTGCGCTACCGCATTACGTGCGTCTGACCCGTGCGGCGGTGCTGGTGGAAGTGAACCGCGACTACGTTACCGCCTCTCGCGTGGCGGGTGCCGGTGCGATGCGTCAGATGTTTATCAATATCTTCCCAAACTGCCTTGCGCCGCTGATCGTTCAGGCGTCGCTCGGTTTCTCTAACGCCATTCTTGATATGGCCGCTCTTGGCTTCCTTGGCATGGGTGCGCAGCCGCCAACACCGGAGTGGGGCACCATGCTCTCCGACGTGTTGCAGTTCGCGCAAAGCGCCTGGTGGGTCGTCACCTTCCCGGGTCTGGCGATTCTGCTGACGGTGCTGGCATTTAACCTGATGGGTGACGGTCTGCGTGATGCACTTGATCCCAAACTGAAGCAGTAAGAGGCACGAGATGGCGTTATTAAATGTAGATAAATTATCCGTGCACTTTGGCGACGAAGGCACACCGTTTCGCGCCGTGGACCGCATCAGCTACAGCGTTAATCAGGGCGAAGTGGTCGGGATTGTAGGAGAGTCGGGCTCCGGTAAGTCAGTGAGTTCGCTGGCGATTATGGGGCTGATTGACTACCCCGGACGCGTGATGGCGGAAAATCTGGAGTTCAACGGTCAGGATCTGAAGCGCATTTCCGAAAAACAGCGCCGCCAGCTGGTGGGCGCGGAAGTGGCGATGATCTTCCAGGATCCCATGACCAGCCTGAACCCGTGCTACACCGTGGGTTTCCAGATTATGGAAGCCATTAAGGTGCATCAGGGTGGTAACAAGAAAACCCGTCGCCAGCGTGCTATCGATCTGCTGAACCAGGTGGGGATACCTGACCCGGCATCGCGTCTGGACGTTTACCCGCATCAGCTTTCCGGCGGCATGAGCCAGCGCGTGATGATCGCCATGGCGATTGCCTGTCGACCAAAACTGCTGATTGCGGATGAACCAACTACCGCGCTGGACGTGACCATCCAGGCGCAAATCATCGAGCTGCTGCTGGAGTTGCAGCAGAAAGAGAATATGGCGCTGGTGCTGATTACGCACGACCTGGCGCTGGTGGCGGAAGCGGCACACAAAATCATCGTGATGTACGCGGGTCAGGTGGTGGAGACCGGAAGTTCGCACGATATCTTCCGCGCGCCGCGTCATCCGTATACGCAGGCATTGCTGCGTGCGCTGCCGGAGTTTGCCCAGGACAAAGCGCGTCTGGCGTCGTTGCCGGGCGTGGTTCCGGGTAAATATGACCGTCCGCAGGGCTGCCTGCTGAATCCGCGCTGCCCGTATGCGACGGATAAATGCCGCGCCGAGGAGCCAGAGCTGAATCTGCTGGCCGATGGTCGGCAGTCAAAATGCCACTACCCACTCGATGATGCCGGGAGGCCAACACTATGAGTACGCACGAGGCCACCACGCAACAGCCGCTGTTGCAGGCTATCGACCTGAAAAAACATTACCCGGTGAAGAAGGGGATTTTTGCCCCCGAGCGCCTGGTAAAAGCGCTGGACGGCGTCTCCTTCAGCCTTGAACGCGGTAAAACGCTGGCGGTCGTCGGGGAGTCGGGCTGTGGGAAATCCACGCTGGGCCGTCTGCTGACGATGATCGAAACGCCAACCGGCGGCGAGCTTTACTATCAGGGACAGGATCTGCTCAAGCACGATCCGCAGGCGCAGAAGCTGCGCCGCCAGAAAATCCAGATCGTATTCCAGAACCCGTACGGCTCTCTGAATCCGCGGAAGAAAGTCGGGCAAATTCTGGAAGAGCCGCTGCTGATTAACAGTAATCTGAGCAAAGAGCAGCGTCGTGAAAAAGCGCTGGCGATGATGGCGAAAGTAGGGCTTAAAACCGAGCATTACGATCGCTACCCGCATATGTTCTCTGGCGGTCAGCGTCAGCGTATTGCCATCGCCCGTGGGTTGATGCTTGACCCGGACGTGGTGATTGCCGATGAGCCGGTCTCAGCGCTTGATGTGTCCGTTCGTGCGCAGGTGCTTAACCTGATGATGGATTTACAGCAGGATCTTGGGCTGTCGTACGTCTTCATCTCCCATGACCTGTCCGTGGTTGAGCACATTGCCGATGAGGTGATGGTGATGTATCTGGGACGCTGCGTGGAGAAGGGGACGAAAGATCAGATCTTTACTAACCCGCGTCATCCGTATACCCAGGCGCTGCTGTCTGCGACGCCGCGGCTGAACCCGGATGACCGCCGTGAGCGCATCAAGCTGACCGGCGAGTTGCCAAGCCCGCTGAACCCGCCGCCGGGATGTGCGTTCAACGCCCGCTGCCGTCGCCGCTTCGGTCCGTGCACGCAGTTGCAGCCACAACTGAAGGATTATGGCGGACAGCTGGTGGCCTGCTTCGCGGTCGATCAGGATGAAAACGGCGAAAAGCCGCAGGCATAAATAAAAAAACCGGCGCTAAGCCGGTTTTTTTACGTCTGAGATCTACTTCCGTAAACGAATCTGGTCGACGGCGTGTTTCTCACTCTTGGTGAGGATCAGGCTTGCACGTTCGCGAGTCGGCAGGATGTTCTCTTTGAGGTTGACGTAGTTGATCTCATTCCACAGCCCGGTCGCCACGCTGATAGCCTCTTCTTCAGAGAGCTGGGCGTAGTTGTGGAAGTAGGAATCCGGGTCGGTGAACGCCCCTTCGCGGAACTTCAGGAAGCGGTTGATATACCAGCGTTGCAGCAAATCTTCCGGCGCATCGACATAAATTGAGAAATCGACAAAGTCAGAGACAAACACATGATGCGGATCGTGAGGGTAATCCATCCCGCTTTGCAGGACGTTTAAGCCTTCCAGAATCAGGATGTCGGGCTGCACAACCGTTTTGTCGCCGTCCGGGATGCGGTCGTAGATCAGATGCGAGTAAACCGGCGCGGTGACGTGAGGTACGCCTGATTTTAAATCAGAGACAAACTTTACCAGGCGGTGCATATCATAAGAGAGCGGGAAGCCCTTCTTTTTCATCAGACCGCGTTCTTTTAACACCTCGTTGGGATGCAGGAAGCCGTCGGTGGTGATCAGCTCCACGCTGCGGTGTTCCGGCCAGCGGCTCAGCAGCGCCTGTAGCACGCGCGCGGTGGTACTTTTACCCACTGCCACGCTACCCGCAATACTGATGATATAAGGAATACGTTGACCGTTCGTGCCGAGGAATTGTTCCAGTACGGCCTGACGACGCAAATTGGAGCTGATATAGAAGTTAAGCAAGCGAGAGAGGGGGAGATAGATTTCTGCCACCTCTTCCAGGGAGAGATCTTCGTTTATCCCTTTTAGCCGTGCGATTTCACCTTCCGTCAGTGTCATAGGGACGGAGTCACGCAGGGCTGCCCACTGGCTACGGTTAAACTGAAGATAGGGCGTCATTAACGTTTGCTCTTTTTTGCTCATAAGCATGCTTCTGTGAACCATCACGAAACGGCGGGTGCGGGCTCATCACATAGTTAATTTTGGACAATGGGCAGGAGGTTAACACCAGATGAGAGGAATAATAAGAAAAAATATGGGAAAGCGATGCTTAACCGGGCAGGCATCACCTGGGGCTATAGCGTGCCGAAATCAGGCGTTCATGTTGAATTTTTAACCGTGAGCGGATGAATTTACAGCGGTTAGCCCTGGTTTCGAATAAAATGTGAGCGAAAGAACGTTTTATGCAATTTTTTAGTTGCATGACTGCGCAGGTCTCCATAGAATGCGCGCTACTTGATGCCGACTTAGCTCAGTAGGTAGAGCAACTGACTTGTAATCAGTAGGTCACCAGTTCGATTCCGGTAGTCGGCACCATCAAGTCCGGTGGGGTTCCCGAGCGGCCAAAGGGAGCAGACTGTAAATCTGCCGTCACAGACTTCGAAGGTTCGAATCCTTCCCCCACCACCACTTTCTGGCAGCGTCAACGCCGCCGGAGCTGGTTGGAAAAATTGACCAGCTCGAACAGAAAAGAGAGAAATCTCTTTTTTTGTTACAGAAAGAACTGGGTAGCCGAGTTTCAGGATGCGGGCATCGTATAATGGCTATTACCTCAGCCTTCCAAGCTGATGATGCGGGTTCGATTCCCGCTGCCCGCTCCAATACGTGCTGATATGGCTCAGTTGGTAGAGCGCACCCTTGGTAAGGGTGAGGTCCCCAGTTCGACTCTGGGTATCAGCACCACTTCACTTCTCCCTCCCTTTCTCTCTGTTTCAATGTAAATGTATTCAACAGTTCAGGCATTTTCGCCTGGTTGATGTGGTGATATCACCGATTTATCCGTGTCTTAGAGGGACAATCGATGTCTAAAGAAAAGTTTGAACGTACAAAACCGCACGTTAACGTCGGTACTATCGGCCACGTTGACCATGGTAAAACAACGCTGACCGCTGCAATCACTACCGTACTGGCTAAAACCTACGGCGGTGCTGCTCGTGCTTTCGACCAGATCGATAACGCACCAGAAGAAAAAGCTCGTGGTATCACC
>NZ_JBLVXX010000070.1:0-13680 GCF_048283985.1 Enterobacter cloacae complex sp. 6730903
GTATTAATTACAATAATTCATTCATGACATCTATCGTTATTTCAACCGCATCATTTAGTTTAGATTTTACTTAACCCGTAACAATTATATTTTATTCATCCGCCGCCAGAGTGATTTAGCATGGGACAGCTTTCCAGCCCGGA
This sequence comes from Enterobacter cloacae complex sp. 6730903, assembly GCF_048283985.1. Lineage (NCBI taxonomy): Bacteria > Pseudomonadati > Pseudomonadota > Gammaproteobacteria > Enterobacterales > Enterobacteriaceae > Enterobacter > Enterobacter cloacae complex sp. 6730903. Next base: position 144 of record NZ_JBLVXX010000070.1, read on the forward strand.
AAGTTCACGAAGTAATAAAAAAATAACTGCAAAGGAATAATCAAAATGCAAAGAAAAGTACTGGCACTGATGATCCCCGCTTTGTTAATGGCTGGCGCCGCTCACGCAGCTGAAATTTATAATAAAGACGGCAATAAACTGGATCTGTATGGCAAAGTAGATGGTCTGCATTATTTCTCTGACGACGCCTCTAAAGATGGCGATCAAACCTATATGCGTCTGGGTTTTAAAGGTGAAACCCAAATCAACGACATGATGACCGGTTACGCGCAGTGGGAATACAACATTCAGGCAAACAACACCGAAGGGTCTGACAATCAGTCCTGGACGCGTCTGGCCTTCGCGGGTGTGAAGGTAGGCGACTACGGCTCCTTCGATTACGGCCGTAACTATGGCGTCCTGTACGACGTGGAAGGCTGGACCGATATGCTGCCAGAATTTGGTGGCGACTCTTATACTAATGCCGATAACTTTATGACTGGTCGTGCAAACGGCGTGGCGACCTACCGTAACACCGACTTCTTTGGTCTGGTGCAGGGTCTGAACTTCGCGGTGCAGTATCAGGGTAATAATGAAGGCAGCAACTGTGACGAGTATGGCTGCTCTCAGGAAGGCACTAATAACCGTTCAGATAACAACATTCGTAATCAAAACGGTGATGGCTTCGGTATCTCCACCACCTATGACTTCGGCATGGGCTTCAGCGCAGGCGCGGCATATGCGTCATCTGACCGTACCAACGATCAGGTTAGTGCTGGCACTGGCGCAGCATCTCAGTATGCAGGTGGCGATAAGGCGGATGCATGGACTGCTGGCCTGAAATATGACGCTAACAATATTTACCTGGCGGCAATGTATTCCGAAACCCGCAATATGACCCCTTATGGTTCAACCGATAGCCAAGATGGCGGCGGTATTGCAAACAAAACCCAAAACTTCGAAGTGACCGCACAATATCAGTTCGATTTCGGTCTGCGTCCGGCTATTTCCTATTTACAGTCTAAAGGTAAAGACCTGGGCAATGGCCAGGACGATAAAGACCTGGTGAAATATGCTGACGTCGGTGCTACCTATTATTTCAACAAAAATATGTCCACCTATGTTGATTATAAAATCAACCTGCTGGATGAAGATGATTCATTCTACAAAAACAATGGCATCGGTACGGATGACATCGTAGCGTTAGGTCTGGTTTACCAGTTCTAATCCCATTAGCCCGCAGCGATCTGCGGGCTAATTTTACCGCTGTTTCGCCTGTTCTTTGCGGAAAGAGAGATAACCAAATACCCCGCTGTCGCCATCCATAGGGTGATTAACTCCATCCATTACCACCACTTCCGGGAAGTCAAATGGCGTGACATTTTCCAGACAAGCGACATTCACACCATATTCATTGGGATTGGAACGTCGTTGATGGAACGTGTAAATACCGCAAATCGAACAGAAGAAATGGCGCGCCGTGCCGGTGTTGAAACGGTACTCTGTGAGCGTGTCCGCGCCCTGCGTCACCTTAATGCCCGTCAAAGGTGCGGAAACCACGACCGCCCCACGCATCCTGCAAAACGAGCAGCTACATCGACGCGCGGTATTCAGGCCGTCCGTCAGCTCAACCGTAAATTTCACCGCCCCACAATGACACTGTGCATGACGAATGTCAGCCATCACTTATACCCCTTTTCTCACTAACTCAGCCGCTTTTAAAAAGACCTCATCTTCAACACCATCCCCCTTCTGCCTGCCGAGCCTTACCAGCTCATCGACAATACTTTCACGGTTGATGATCTTCTGGGATGAAACCAGCCCAATAACGGCGGCACCAATCGCCAGCCCAACTAATCCTGTCTGTTCGTCTTTATTTTTCATAGAAGCGCTCCCTTGTCCCCCTCAAAAGCGTAGCAGGAGAACTGTAAAACGCGCTGGTACGCGGGAATGAGATCCGTGCTTTATCTCAGCTGTTCGCCAGGCAAAACAGGAGGGATTCTGAGCGGTTATCAGACAACGTTAATGAGGATAACGTGAACAGCGGTGCGCGTAGAGAGGCCGTAATGGGTGTTAAAACCGCCTTCGTAAAGGCGGCTGGTCATTACTCTGGATCTTTATCGCCTGATTCAGGCGCTGAGCCAGGATCATCTTTCGGTTTTCTTCCATCCTTTTCCGGGTTATCCGGGCTGGGATTATAATCAGGATGGTCACCATGAACGGGACGGTCAGTCATTTTCACCTCCGTTTTTACTGCGTAAGCTGTAAGTGTAGACAACCCTTCAGTCTTAACCAAACTTCTCCTGTGGGGCTCATTTGTAAATCGTGCTGGCATTCGGCGCTGCAATCCGTACCATACACGACACACTTTCGCATACTGGTTTTTACCGGTAGCCGCAAACCCGTCTTTTATCGCTAACCAGATGGGGCACGTAAATGCGCAGATGGTGTATGAAATCTATGCTACATGGATAGAAGAGATGAACACGAAGCTGACGCTTTGAAATCGTTTTCCTCACCCTGTGCCCCATTTGAGATCTGAGTAACGAATAGATGCAACAAAATCAAGAGATTAACAAGAAAGAACAGTACAACCTGAATAAACTGCAAAAGCGACTGCGCCGTAACGTGGGCGAAGCCATTGCAGACTTCAACATGATTGAAGAAGGCGATCGCATCATGGTCTGCCTGTCGGGCGGTAAAGACAGCTACACCATGCTGGAGATCCTGCGCAATCTACAGCAAAGCGCACCGGTGAACTTTTCCCTGGTCGCGGTTAACCTCGATCAGAAACAGCCGGGCTTCCCGGAGCATATCCTGCCGGAGTACCTCAAGAACCTGGGCGTTGAGTACAAAATCGTAGAAGAGAATACCTACGGCATTGTTAAAGAGAAGATCCCTGAGGGCAAAACGACCTGTTCGCTCTGCTCACGTTTGCGTCGCGGCATTCTGTACCGCACCGCAACCGAACTGGGGGCCACCAAGATTGCGCTTGGTCATCACCGGGACGACATTCTGCAAACGCTGTTTCTGAATATGTTCTACGGCGGCAAAATGAAGGGAATGCCACCGAAGCTGATGAGCGACGACGGCAAACACATCGTGATCCGCCCACTCGCCTACTGCCGCGAGAAAGACATTGAGCGTTTCTCTCAGGCTAAAGCCTTCCCTATCATTCCGTGCAATCTGTGCGGCTCACAGCCGAACCTGCAACGTCAGGTCATTGGCGACATGCTGCGTGACTGGGATAAACGCTATCCGGGCCGCATCGAAACCATGTTCAGCGCCATGCAGAACGTGGTGCCTTCGCACCTCGCCGACGTTGAACTGTTCGATTTCAAAGGGATTAACCACGGTTCAGAGGTGGTGAATGGCGGGGATCTGGCGTTTGATCGCGAAGAGATCCCGATGCAGCCTGCTGGCTGGCAGCCAGAGGAAGAGGATGCGCAATTCGATGAACTGCGCCTGAACGTGGTAGAAGTCAAGTAACCTGGCAGCGTCTCAGATATCGTTTCTGAGACGCGTTTTAAGCTTATTTCAGCAGTCGAACGCGGCAGGTCTTCCCTTTAATCTTCCCGCCCTGCAACTGTTTCCAGGCCTTCTGCGCAACTGACTGGCGAACCGCTACGTAGACATGCGCAGGATGGACAGTGATCTTGCCAATATCTGCCCCGTCGAGACCGATATCCCCAGTTAACGCCCCCAGAACGTCACCGGGACGCATTTTGGCCTTTTTACCGCCGTCGATGCACAGGGTGGCCATTTCCGCCGCCAGCGGAGCGATGCTGATATTACCTGGGGCATTCACCCAGTTGAGTTTCAGTTGCAGCATTTCCGCAAGAATATTGGCGCGCTGGGCCTCTTCAGGTGCGCAGAAGCTGATGGCGAGACCACTGTTACCCGCACGTGCGGTACGCCCGATGCGGTGGACATGCACTTCCGGATCCCATGCCAGCTCAAAATTCACCACCAGCTCAAGCGATTTAATATCCAGGCCACGGGCCGCCACATCCGTTGCAACCAGCACGCGAGCGCTGCCGTTAGCGAAACGCACCAGCGTCTGATCGCGATCGCGCTGTTCCAGATCGCCATGCAGCGATAATGCGCTCTGTCCTGCATCATTCAGGGCATCGCACACCGCCTGACAGTCTTTTTTGGTATTACAGAACACCACGCAGGACGCTGGCTGGTGTTGGCTCAGCAATTTTTGTAGCAGTGGAATTTTGCCCTGCTGCGATGTCTCGAAGAACTGCTGCTCAATCGCCGGTAACGCATCGACAGCATCGATTTCAATGGTCAGCGGGTTCTTCTGCACGCGTCCGCTGATCGCCGCAATCGCCTCAGGCCAGGTGGCAGAAAAGAGCAGCGTCTGGCGTGTGGCTGGGGCAAAGCGGATCACTTCGTCAATCGCATCGCTGAAGCCCATATCCAGCATGCGGTCAGCTTCATCCATCACCAGCGTTTGCAGTGCATCGAGTGAAACGGTGCCTTTTTGCAGGTGATCGAGCAGACGGCCCGGCGTTGCCACAATGATATGCGGCGCGTGCTGAAGGGAATCGCGCTGCGCGCCGAACGGTTGCCCGCCGCAGAGCGTTAAAATTTTAGTGTTAGGCAAAAAACGCGCCAGACGACGCAGCTCACCCGCGACCTGGTCGGCCAGCTCGCGCGTCGGGCAGAGTATCAGGGACTGGGTCTGAAACAGGGTTGCATCAATGTGTTGTAACAGGCCTAGCCCGAATGCAGCCGTTTTTCCACTGCCGGTTTTCGCCTGCACGCGCACGTCACGGCCTTCAAGGATAGCCGGCAGCGCGGCGGCCTGGACAGGGGTCATAGTGAGGTAGCCCAACTCATTCAGGTTAGTCAGTTGGGCTTCAGGCAGAACGTTCAGCGTGGAAAAAGCGGTCACAATATACTCTCGTGGTAATGATTGCAGTCAGATGGCGCGTATCCTCGCAGATCTGCGCTAACGATGCGACAATTTAATCGGTTCTTCATCCGGCGGCGGATCCGGCATCGGCTGCGGACGTGGGACAGGATCGGGTATTGGCGTCGGATCGGTAGGCACCGGATCGGACTGCCAGGTGTTCAGGCGTTGCAGGTCAAGTAGCATACTCATCTTTTCCTCCAGATTAGGGTGCTGACCCCTATAAAGGGTAGACGCAGATAAACAGGAGGCAAAAAAAAGCCGACTATGAAGTCGGCGTCGTACGAATCAATTGTGCTATGCAGTAATTCAAAAAAAGGAAGTAAGACAATATGGAGCGCAACGCCCATCGCTTGACGTTGCATTCACCTGCGGGAGTAATATTGCACCTAACATGGTCGGAGTTTATTGACTTCGCTCAATTAAAATGTCGTTTTGAAGCCGACTCTGCCTCAGAAAAGCGTAAATTTACAGCCATTTACTACGATGCAACCACCATGCAACACCCCCAATCAAAACCACTAACATGACGCAAAACGTGGTGAAGCCATAGTGATATTCACCGCCGGGGATCCCTCCGAGGTTTACGCCAAACAACCCCGTCAGGAAGGTACTCGGTAAAAAGACCATCGCCATCAGCGACATGGTGTACGTTCTCCTGGCTAACGACTCCTGCATCACCTGGGCTATCTCATCCGCCATGACTGCCGTTCTGGCAATACATGAGTCAATCTCGTCCAGTCCACGTCCGAGCCGGTCAGCGATATCCTGCATTCTGCGGCGCTGATCGTCGTTCATCCAGCTCATACGTTCGCTGGCCAGCCGCGCATAAACGTCGCGCTGAGGGGTCATATAGCGGCGCATCACGATGAGCTGCTTACGCAGCAGCGCCAGAAAACCACGTGGGGGGATTTGCTGATCGAGCAGGTTATCTTCCAGATCGATGATTTTATCGTGAAGTTCTTCTATAAACTCGCTGGCATGATCGGTCAGCGCATCACACACATCCACCAGCCAGCTGCCGCAATCCGTAGGCCCCGTGCCCTCTTTCAGATCGTTAATGACGTCATCCAGCGCCAGCACTTTTCTCTGGCGGGTGGAAACAATCAGCCGTTCATCCATATAAACACGCATTGCCACCAACTGATCCGGACGCTCATCCGTACTGCCGTTTATACAACGCAGCGTAATTAACGTCCCCTCACCCATCCGGCTGACGCGGGGTCTGAGACTTTCTCCCGCCAGCGCATCCCGAACGTTGTTGGGCAATAGCGGCGTGGACGCGAGCCACTCGGCGCTGTCCGGGTGCGTGTAGTTGAGGTGCAGCCAGCATGGATGTTCGCTGTCGATGTGATCCTGATCTTCAAGCGGCCTTGCGCCGCCTTGTCCATCAAACACCCATGCAAAAACTGCGTCAGGTACGTTAACCTCAGACCCTTTAATGCTCTCCACAGCGCCTCCACCGTTTTATCTCTTTCGGTGTCAGTCTAGCTTTCGCCGAGGGTTAAGCAATAATTATGTGAGGCATCGTCCTGAATACGTTCAGGAATTCACCGCCCATTCGCGGCTTTTTAATGCATTATCAGTCTGGAACTCATTTTCCAGACGGAAATTACGTGTTCGTGTCTGGAGCTCAATCACCTGATTGCGCAGCACATCTGACGACCCATTGAGTTCCTCAACCATCGACACGTTGCTCTGCGTTACGCGTTCAAGCTCTGACAATGCCTGCGTAATTTGTGAAATACCTTTTTCCTGTTCTGATGTTGAGGCGGATATTTCATCCATCAGTCTGCTCACATTGCCCGAACCGGTAACAATGTCATGCATGTTTTTTTCGGCTTCAGAGACCACGTTAACGCCCTGCGTCACGTTATGGCTGGTAACTTCAATCAGTGACTTAATATTTTTTGCCGCTTCGGCGCTACGATGCGCCAGGCTTCTCACCTCACCCGCGACCACAGAAAACCCTTTACCATGGTCGCCCGCTCTTGCCGCTTCAACGGCGGCGTTAAGCGCCAGAATATTGGTCTGAAAAGCGATACCGTCAATCAGCGAGATAATCTCTGTCATTTGCTGGGCGCAGTCGGTAATCGACTGCATATTGTTCGCGACCTGCCCCATTAATTCTCCGCCTTTACGCGCCTGTAACGTCGCGATATTCGCCTGCTCGCTGGCTAAACGGGTATTGTCGGCATTATTTTTTGTACTTGCAGCCATCTCTTCCATGCTGGCTGCCGTTTGCACCAGCGAAGCTGACTGCTGTTCTGTTTTGACGGAAAGCTGCGCGCTGCGTGAAGAGAGTTGATCTGACAGGGTCATCGCGGTTTGCGAGGAGGCGCGGATCTCACGGACCAGGGTTGCAATGTTGCTGGAGAGACTATTAATCCCCGGGATCAGGCGTCCCGCACAATTGTTGCCAAATTCAGGTATCGACACGCCAAGTTTGCCTGACGTCACTTCTTCAATACTTTTTTTCACCGTATTGATCGGCGTCACAAGATATTTTGTCATGTACGCCCAAAGCAAAAATAAGGCGATGAATTGTACAATTATGACTGCAATAAAAAGCGAAGAATTTCGTGAAAATAGCGCTATAACTCCATCACTTACCAAAAATACACATAAAAGGAAATAGACAATGAACGTTCTGACACTAATATTTCTTAGCATACGTTTTCCTGGGACATTATATTTTGGTTGGCATTAAGGGTTATAGCATTGCCATACGAATTTGTCCTCACGTTCGTCGCTGGTTTGTTGTTTTGCAGTTTGATTTGCGCAGTTTTACTTAAGGCGGATAAAAAGCATGTTTTACGCTAAATATCTGGCTTGTCGTTGGGTTACTGATACCCCTTCAAAAATGTTAATTATATATTTAAGGAGGGGTACTGTAGGCCGCCGGTGTGTAGTGGTGCTTAATAAGTTAACGTAGTTAATATATATTAACTACGTTAATGCGCGCTCCTTCCGTTAGGGTGACTTACGTTCAGGCCAGACAGTCGATAGCCTGGAAAAAACAGTCCTCAGTCATGAGAATATTCTCTTTTGCACTTTGATGCCCGCGACGAATATACCAGCCTGTATCAGGCGCCATGCTTAAATGGAATATCCTCGCCCCCGACAGACTATCGGGGACATTAATACTCATCGTCACACACCCCTTCTCCGGCCCCCTGATCACCTGTTCTGGCATAATGGTGACGCTGCGATCCCCATTTTGCAAAATGATCGTCGTAATGGCATAACGACATATACCGCTACTGAGGCTGTAGCCAACCGTACTTAAATCGGTGATATGTTTTTTAGATAAAAATATTTCAATACCAGAACCTTCAAACCATGTAATGATTTGCTGCGCAAGATCCTCCATCCGCTCACAAAACGCCCTGACTTCGGCCTCAGCCGTATTAACATAGATCGGTTTGTCCCCGATGCTCTGCTGCACTTTCTTAAAAAAACGCTCTCTTGCTGACATGTCAACTCCGTGTTTTTCGCCAGTCTCATTATTCTTTTTGGTGCTTCAGCAAGGCATAGCTGGCAATCAACTGCTGAAGATGCTGTTCGGCCTGGTTTAGCTGCGCTGCTGACAGGGGTTGCCCGGCAGGTAAAATGGAAAGCAGACGAAGCTGCTCCTCAAGCGGAACGGTATGGCTGAAGGACTGCGACATGGCAAACACGGCTGATTTCAGTTCGCTGACCGTCATGTACTTCCCCTTCTGTTCATCCAGCGCGTTTAGCCTGTTCGTCAACTGCTGTAACTGCGTCATTCCCTGATGCCAGCCATTCAGATCTGACTCTGCAAGTCCGGCAACGCTAATCTGCTTGTGCCACTGTTGTGCCAGGGGTTTGGCCTCTTCAGGCCACAACGTCAGCGCCTGCTGCACCAGACGGTCGCCGTAGCTTACTGCCCAGTCTGGTTTCAGGTGTAAAAGCTGCGCTAACAACTGCTGTGTCTTGCTGATCCCCGGTTCAGGTGGCGGTGACGTTTGTTGCAGCGCCTGCAACTGTGCTGTAGAGAGTCCTTCAGGTAAAGGAGTCAGAGTTGCAGCCAGCTGCATTTGCGCCGAATCTGGCGCATGCATCATCTGCCATCCCACTACGACAACACTGGCAGCCACCAGCATGGACAACATACCCGCAGCAAATGGTTTCCACTGCTTCACGGGCACAGGAGGCTCTTTATTCGGCAACGACTCGGGCTGAACCACATAAACCCATTTGCAACGCTCTGTCGGTTCTGTGAGGTGGAGTTCCGCGGCCCCTACCGCGTTACCCGGCAGACTTACGCCCGAATTTTCACTGTTTTCCAGACGCACTGCTGCGTTCTGCATCATCGTGCGCAGAGCATCAAGCTGAGCAGCATGCTTAAGTTCGAGGCGCTGCAACATGTCACTCAGAGCGTTCAGATTCTCCTCAGCCTGATAAAGCTGCCCTAAATCGGCATACGTCAACGTCAGCGTTCTCACCACCTGTTGCAGGCGTTTGCTCAGTGCGCTGAGGATTTCAACTCGCGCATGAACAGGCTGTGGCCAGAGGCTACCCCACTGGCGGACGACCAGGGCAGCCAGTACCGCCAGCCCTTCATTCATGCCGTAGAGGCCGGCAAGATGCGTGCGGGCGAGCGTATACCAGGCAGCCGTTTGTAGCTCCACACCGTTATGCTCGAACAGTGACAGACAGAGCGTTTCCGCGTGTTGCCAGTTAACATCCGGGCGTGCCGGATGGGTGAGCTTGTTCATTTCTTCGCGCAAGGCAGCGTAATCTGCAAGTGTGCGCGGATCCCCGCCGGTTTTAAGTTGGCGTTCAGAATTTATTGTCATAACTGTTTTAACCTGAGTAATAACTAGATGGCGGCTCGTGCATCGAGGTATTGCTGTTGTTTCAGATGACGGATTAATACCCTGCCCTCGGGCATAAATTCCGTGCCGTAGCGCACCAGCCCGACCCCCTTCAGCTCCGCATCAATGGCGTAGCGGAGTTCACCGGGCTGAATCTGTTCCTGCATCACCACGTTAATCCGGCTCAGGCGCGGCTCATATTTCAGCAATATGGCCGACAGTGTGGTAATCAGCTGATGGGCGGTACCGGGCATTCCCTGGAGGATTTTTGTCATATCCGGCAGGCCGTAGTCCGGCAGGTGAGCCAGCGTACCGGCGCGGCAGTTGAGGATGCGCTGCATGTTATCGAGTACTGATAAAATCACCTGATTCTGTTCGCTGACTTGGTTGAGGCTCAGGCCACCTGAGAAATTGCCGCTCAGCATTTCATACAGCGATGGCGTATTATGTCCCTTAGGCATCAGTCATCCTTCAAAGGCTGTAACGTCAGGTGGTTATTCCCGGCCTCCAGAATGCGCGGCTTATCCGGATCGAGATCTTCACGTTTTAGAACCTGCTTCCAGGTATTGTTGACCAGGTCCGGGTGACGAAACAGGCCGACTACCGCGACAAACTGCGTTTCTTCTTCCATTGGCATATCAAGATTTGTATCACCGCCCGGTTTTACGACCACATCGCGGGTCGCCATCAGGTCGGTTTTCAGAATAGTTTCGCCATCGTTCAGTAGTTGCTGGTAAACCGTTTTATCGAAGATTTTACGGTCTTTCAGTTGATAGACACGGACTACCATCGGCTCGGAGAGTGAGTTACTTTCGCGGGAATCGGTGTTTAGCGCTTCACGCGCCGTGAAATACAGGTGCAGCATCTTAATTTTTTTGTAGAACACGGCGTTAAATGCCGATTTGGTGCCATCGGTGATACCCTGCGTCATCCCGCACCCCGTCAGGCTGAACGCCAGCAGCGCAGGCAACCAGCCTGCGGATTTAATCAAACTTGTACGTAACACGTCGGTTTCCTTGTTGTGGTATTGCTGGCTTCAGGCCAGTGTAATAGCCCAGTTCCGTCGTAAAGGTCGGTGGGATATCGTCTTTAAGTTCCCCCTCATCAGCACCCAGCACGCCGTTCATCCCGAGCCAGAAAGGGCCTTCGCCAAGCGGCGGAACGGCCAGCAGTCGGGTCCGTGTGGTCAGGGTGATCTTTGCTTTAAAACGCCAGCCGAGCCAGACACGAAGCATCACCAGAAAGTCCTGATACAGCAGACCGTCCGGCTTCCAGCCCTGTGCCTCCTGTTCATTATCCGTTGTAAGCGCAACCAGCAGTTGGCTACCCGCATCCATCGCTTCGTCACCCAGTGGCGTGTTGCCGTCCAGCAGAAAATCGTCATCACCGTAAAAGCCCAGCGGCTGACCCATTTCCACCGGCCGCAGGCAGTATGGACTGACCTTCACGGTGGTATCCGGGGCCAGCAACGTCACCAGCGCCTGCATTCCCTCCTGAGTTTTGCCCGGTTGCTGTAGAACACCCAGCAGAGCCAGAAAACGGGATACCGGTGTGGCGATGTGGTCTGCTGTGCCGGGAATACCCAATCCCACCAGGCCCAGCAGTGACTGCGAGATGCTGTCCGTACCACCGGGTTCAAAGGTGGCCGGATAAGAGTATTTACGCCAGATACGGTAAAACTGCGTCAGAATGCGATGGCTGAAAATATCCAGAAAACCCTGTAGTGCGTCATGCCCTTCCCGACGCTGAGCGATGTCATCGAGATACGCCATCGGCAGGGGTGAGTCGACACCGTACATTCCCATAAAGGTCGTGCGGATAAGTGGTGGCCGGCTGTCATCATCCTCATCATACTCCACGGCTTTCAGCTCACTGGCCGGAAATCCCATGCCCGGATGCGGGGCAAAGCGTACCGGGTCATCGCCCGGGTGACTGGTCGAGCCCATCAACGGCCTGCCCGGGTTACGCTTCTCCAGCAACTAGCATAAACGGTAAAAGTTAATACGATGCAGGTCGGCTTCCAGCCGTGGGCTCAGCCGGGAATGCGGCGGTTGTGCTTCTCTTCCCATTCCAGGCGTTCTCCGGTCGGTTGCAGAATGATAATCAGGCGGTTAAACAAATAGATGTCAGTGTATAGCGCAAAGAATCGGCTCATCATCTCGCCAAATAAGCAGATGTCGCCGCGTCCGGCAAAGCCATTGCTGTCCAGCGTGACTTCAATCTGCACGCCACGGACCAGGTAGCCCTGTTCAAAGCGCTCCGTTTCACTGTGTTTTACCTCGAGAATGGCTTCCAGGCGGCGACGGTTCATCTCGCTGTCGGTCCATTCATACAGCGCCAGGGTACCGCGCAGCACGTCGGCATTATCCATCATCGACAGAAATCCGCTGCCAAGGTGACTCAGTACGCGCCAGTGGAAACGGTCCTGCGCCGGTGGGTAACAAGGCAGCGTCGGCGCAAACAGGTTGCGCACGGCAATGCTGACCGAAGTGGTTTTCATCACCGTATCAAGCACGGTGCTTTGCAGCGCACGTCGTGGCAGTTGACCATTGGTGCCAGTTAGCGTCAGCGACAGGCTTTCGTCTTCCGGGACGGTATGATTATCAAATGCTTCGCCGCCAAGGATGAGCCAGGTGTTATGCAGACCGGACGGACCGCGGCGCACACGGGTGTGGTAGTAATATTCTGGTGCTTCATGACGCATCATTCCTCCCTTATGACGGAAGCTCGAAAACGGCACGTAGGTATGCTGGCTCGATGACATCACCGAATCCACGGTATAGATCTCGGTATGGCCATCCTGCACGCGCATCGGGCGCAGCATGTATTCGGTTTGCAGAGAATTGAGCGTCAGCGGATCGGATTCCAGCGGGAACAGGTTAATGACCGGCACACAATTCAGGCGCAGGTGCTTTTCGGTAAAGCTGAAGTCATGCTCCCAGCGTTCCGCCAGCACCACGTCGATTTCAAACCACGGGATCTCAGCCGGAAAGACCACGCTCTCCAGCCCGCGCAGCCCCGTAAACATGAATTTCTCGCGAAAGGTGAAGTACTCCAGCAGCAACTGGTAACCGCTGAAACTACTGTCCCCCTTCGGCCACAGCCTGTCATCATCACCAAACCCCAGTGCGGTGAAATACCCGTCCATCGGCCTTCTGTCCGTGTCACCCGGCATGCGTAGCCACAGGCGCGCAGTATTCATGGTAAAGGCTTCATGCATGGCGCAGGCCAGCGGTGCGTCAGCGTTGAAGTAGAACGGGATCTGGCTGAGATCGACACGGCTCCAGTCAGCGAGATGGCTACAACTGAAGCGCAGGCTGATGACAGAGCGCCCATCAGGATCAGTCGACAGGCGGGCATGCTCCAGCGCCAGTGGCTGAAGGGTTATCTCTTTAGTTGTGGTGTAGCGACAACGCGTGCCTTTTTCACCGATCGGCCGCGAATTGACCTCGAAACCTCTGGCAATACGCATCGGTTCTTTCATCTCACGCCAGACAGGAGTGAACTCCACCACCGACATCGAGGGAATAGTGCGCAGGTAATGCGGCCACAGCAGACTGACCAGCCCTTCAGTCAATTCAGGCAGGTCGTCATCAAGCTTCTCACGCAGGCGGCCCATCAGGAAGGCAAAGCCCTCGAATAGGCGCTCCACGTATGGGTCGCGCGCGCCCGCTTTATCGAGATTGAGCATTGCTGCCTGCTCCGGGTGAGCGCGGGCAAATTCTTCGCCGGCTTCCAGCAGGTAGCGCATTTCAGCGTCGTAGTAACGCAGGGTTAAATCATCCATATATTT
>NZ_JBLVXX010000071.1:0-12485 GCF_048283985.1 Enterobacter cloacae complex sp. 6730903
GAGGTTAGTCGTCGGCAGCGTCAGATGTGTATAAGAGACAGCTCCTTCACGCCGCCCAGTCACGTTTCATCACGGTGATTGCTGGTATTACGCTCCAGCAACACGGCCAGCGCCAGAAAGGACTCGCGCTTTTCACCCCTAACCTGTCGACCATCCGGCGTTATCCGCAGGGCAACGGTGCGGGTGTTATTCCTGGCGATAAACGGTTAACCATCGTGGATAACCAGGCTGACGCCCCGGAACTGGACCCGGAGGCAACGCTGTTCACCAGCAGCCTGGCCGTGGGCGAGCACCGCTGGCGGCAATCCATCGGTTCGTTACAACGCTTCGCGCACAAGTATGCCATCGCGGTATTAATGGCGAACGCGCGCGGCGGTAGCGCATTATGGGATGAAAAAGGTCAGCTGATTGTACGTGCCGATAAGGGAGAACTGCTGCTAACCGGTTCTTTAGGCCAACAGGGTTGGCAAGGCGATATCATTCCATTAGGCTAGGCATTTTAGGATCAGGAGCGATCAATGCTGCGCGTTATCGATACCGAAACCTGTGATTTGCAGGGTGGAATTGTGGAAGTCGCTTCTGTCGACGTGATTGACGGAAAGATAGTCAACCCAATGAGCCATCTGGTGCGCCCGGATCGTCCCATCAGTGCGCAGGCGATGGCGATACATCGCATTACGGAATCGATGGTGGCGGACAAGCCGTGGATTGAAGAGATCATCCCTCTTTACCACGGTAGCCAGTGGTATGTCGCCCATAACGCCAGCTTTGACCGCCGCGTGCTGCCGGAGATGCCCGGCGAATGGATTTGCACTATGAAGCTGGCGCGCCGTCTGTGGCCGGGGATCAAATACAGCAATATGGCGCTGTATAAGTCGCGCAAACTCAGCGTGCGGACGCCGGAAGGGCTGCATCATCACCGTGCCCTCTATGACTGCTACATCACCGCAGCGCTCCTGATTGATATCATGAACACTTCCGGCTGGACGCCAGACGATATGGCGACCATTACCGGGCGCCCCGCGCTACTGACCACCTTTACGTTCGGTAAATATCGCGGGAAGCCAGTATCGGAAGTGGCGGACAAGGATCCGGGCTATCTGCGCTGGCTGTACAACAACCTCGACAGAATGAGCCCGGAACTGCGCCTGACGCTGAAGCATTATTTAGGCGAAGCCTGAGTCCCCGCCCGGCCTGGCAGCGTATCCTGCGCCAGGCCAATCAAAAAGGCGTACTCCAGCGCCACCCCTTCATAGGATTTAAATCGCCCTGATTTCCCTCCGTGCCCCGAGTCCATATCGGTACACAGCAGCAGCAAATTATCGTCAGTTTTCAGCTCACGCAACTTCGCCACCCATTTCGCGGGCTCCCAGTACTGTACCTGGGAATCGTGCAGGCCGGTGGTCACCAGCATATGCGGATAGGCTTTCGCCTCGACGTTATCGTACGGGCTGTACTCTTTCATGTAGCGATAATAGGTTTCATCCTGCGGGTTCCCCCACTCCTCAAACTCCCCGGTGGTCAGTGGAATGGACTCATCCAGCATGGTCGTCACCACGTCCACAAACGGCACCTGGGCGATAACGCCTTTAAACAGTTCAGGCCGCTGGTTGATCACGGCGCCCATAAGCATGCCCCCGGCGCTGCCCCCCATGCCAAAGCAGAGCTGCGGATCGCCATAACCCTGCGCGATCAGCGCATCGCAAACATCAAGGTAGTCATTAAAGGTATTTTTCTTTTTGAGAAATTTTCCGTCTTCATACCAGTGCTGACCCAGCTCGCCGCCGCCGCGAATATGGGCAATCGCATAAACAAAACCGCGGTCGAGCAGGCTCAGCCTGCTGCTGCTGAAATCGGCGTCCATGCTGGATCCATAGGAGCCATAGCCATAGACGAGGATGGGGTTTTTACCTTTGTTGAAGTGCGCCTTGTGATAGACGAGCGACACTGGGACTTCAACGCCGTCGCGTGCGGTCACCCACAGGTGCTCACTGCGATAATTTTCCGACTCAAAACCCCGGACCTCAGCCTGTTTAATCACCTGACGCTGCCCGGTGTCCATATCCAGTTCAAACAACGTATCCGGGGTGGTCATCGACGAATAGCCGTACCGCAGGCGGGACGATTCCGGTTCCGGGTTAAAGCCGATCCACGTTACGTAAGCCGGGTCATCGAACGCAATGCCCACCACTTCGCGGGTTTTGCGGTTGATTTGGCGGATACTGGTCAGTCCGCGCTGACGCTCTTCCACCACCAGCCAGTCGGTAAACAGGGTGAACCCCTCCAGCATCACCTGATCGCGCGCGGGAATTAACACTTCCCATTTGCGTTCATCGCGCACTTTGGTTTTATAAAGGCCAAAGTTTTTGCCCTCGCGGTTCGAACGCAGGTAAAAGCTGTGCTGGAAGTGATCCAGGCTGTACTCATGATCTTTACGGCGCGGCAGGAAGCACAGCGGCTGCGCATCCGGCAGCTCTGCATCCAGCAGCAGCACTTCTGAGGTGGTGGCGCTGGAGAGGAAAATGATCACATAGTGGCGAGAAGACGTTTTATGCAGGCTGACATAGAACGTCTCGTCTTTTTCCTCATACACCAGTTCATCGTCGGCGGAATCGGTCCCCACCGTATGACGCCAGACCTGATAAGGCAGCAGGGTTGAGGCATGCTTTTTAACGTAGTAGACCGTTTCTGAATCGTTACCCCAGACGAAATCGGGGGAGACATTATCCAGCATTTCGGGATACCAGTTCCCCGTTTCAAGATTGCGGAAACGCAAACCGTACTGGCGGCGGGAGAGGTAATCCTCAGCCAGCGCCATAATGGCGTTATCGGGGGAAATGGACATGCCGCCCAGCGTATAAAACTCACTGTGGGCAGCACGTTTGTTGGCATCCAGCAGGATCTCCCATTCATCCCACTCGGCGCTCAGCACAGACTGGCGCTGGTAGATGGGATATTCATTTCCCGGCTCATAAATATGGCGATAGCGATAACCGTTTTTGCACCACGGGGCAGAGACATCACGCTGGGGGATACGCTGCACCATTTCCTTCAGGAGCTGATCCTGAAGCGCCTGCTGGCTGGCCATGACCTGGCGGCCATAGTCGTTTTCCTCGTGCAGATAGTCCAGCACCTCTGGCCGGGAACGTGAATCGTCCCGCAGCCAGTAGTAGTTATCGATACGCGTATCGCCATGCGTGGTGATCGCATAAGGAGTACGTCGGGCTTTTGGAGGCATGGCATTCTTACTTTTTCGTTTTACATCCTATAAGGTTGGCAAAACACGCGTATGATGCAAGCGAAACATGGCCTTCTAGCCCGCGAGGGTCTGCTTCTGCTGCTGAATATCCTGCTCAATCCCCTCGCGAACGTCCTGGGGGATCTTCAGCGCATCGCCCAGGGCGTTCAGGTAGCTGCGCTCCATAAAGTGATCGATATCGATGGCGGCACAGCTCAGAAAATAGAGTTCCAGCGCCTCTTCTTCGTTTTTCACGCTTTGCGCCAGACGCTGCGGATCGAGCGGCTGTTCGATGGCCTGCGCCACCAGCGCTCTGCCCTGCTCCTCAACGCCCGCTTCCCGCATCTGCTGTTCAATTGCGGCACGTTCACTGGCATCAATATGCCCGTCGCTCTTGGCCGCAAAGACCAGGGCGAGGATCAGGCGCTCGGTGCGTAAATCTAACGGCGATACCTGCTTCCCGTACTGCGGTTCATCCTGATGCGCGTTGCGCACCTTGTCTTTGTATTTGCTCCATAAGACGGAACCGGCAATAGCCCCTCCGCCCGCCAGCAGCGCGCCGGTACCGTATTTGGTAAGCAGTTTCCGCGATGATTTATTGGCAACCAGCAAACCGGCCAGCCCGCCGAGCGCACCCGGCACCAGCAGCTTGCTCAGACCCTGCTCGCCGGACGACGAGCCTTTTTGTCCCAACAGGGATTGCAGTTGATTCATCCAGCCTGACATATTTTTCCTCACGTAACAGTGCGTAACCTTCACAGCCTAAGCGAGCGGGTGTCAGGAAATGTCTGTCAGTGCTAAAGAAGCGCAAATTTCCCCCCTGTCCGGTTATCCCCATACAAGACAGACGCAAACGTTTTCGTTTATACTGCCCGCATCTTTTTCAGGGGGATTTTTATGACTCGTTTAGGAACCGCGCTGCGTCCCGCCGCGACGCGTGTCATGCTGTTGGGATCGGGTGAACTGGGTAAAGAAGTGGCCATTGAATGCCAGCGTTTGGGTGTGGAAGTGATTGCGGTGGACCGTTACGCGAATGCGCCCGCCATGCACGTCGCACATCGCTCGCACGTCATTGATATGCTTGACGGTAATGCCCTGCGGGGGTTAATTGCCGACGAAAAACCGGATTTCGTGGTACCTGAAATTGAGGCCATTGCCACTGAGATGCTGGTTGCCCTTGAACAGGAAGGCCAGCGCGTGGTGCCCTGCGCCACTGCGGCAAAACTGACCATGAACCGGGAAGGCATTCGTCGCCTGGCGGCAGAAGAATTACAGCTCCCGACCTCCAGCTACCGTTTTGCCGGGGATAAAGCTGCGTTTCTCCAGGCCGTAGAGGAGATTGGCTACCCGTGCATCATTAAGCCGGTAATGAGCTCCTCCGGCAAAGGGCAGAGCTTTATCCGCGACAGCAGCACGCTGGACAAAGCCTGGGACTATGCCCAGCAGGGCGGCCGAGCCGGGGCCGGGCGCGTCATCGTGGAAGGCGTGGTGAAGTTTGATTTTGAAATTACCCTGCTCACCGTCAGCGCCGTGGATGGCGTTTATTTCTGTGACCCGATTGGTCATCGCCAGGAAGACGGCGATTATCGTGAATCCTGGCAGCCGCAGCAGATGAGCGCGCTGGCGCTGGCACGCGCGCAGGAGATCGCCCGCAAGACGGTGCTGGCGCTGGGCGGCTACGGCCTGTTCGGCGTGGAATTGTTTGTTTGCGGCGACGAGGTGATCTTCAGTGAAGTCTCCCCTCGTCCGCACGATACCGGGATGGTTACGCTGATTTCACAGGATCTCTCCGAGTTCGCGCTGCACGTACGTGCTTTCCTCGGCCTGCCGGTTGGCGGCATCCGTCAGTACGGCCCGGCAGCCTCGGCGGTGATCCTGCCGCAGCTGACCAGCCAGAATGTGACCTTTGATAACGTCGAAGGTGCGGTTGGCGCAGGTTTGCAGGTCCGGATGTTCGGCAAACCGGAGATCGACGGAAGCCGTCGTCTGGGCGTGGCATTAGCGACCGGGGAAAACGTGGACGAAGCCGTCGCCAGAGCGAAAAAAGCGGCCACTGCGGTAAAAGTGACAGGGTAAATAACTAAAGGCTGGTCAACTAAGCGACCAGCCACATTACATGATTAATGTTGTTCCGTTTCTATCGCTTCCATTCGTATTCCATGTCCTCGTAGGCTTCATTCGTTTTCGAGATGAAAACAAAAATACCGAGGCCAATAAAAATAACGAAGGGAATGATGATGCTCGCAATCAGTTCCCAGATTGCTGGCGGATCGTTTTGCGCCAGGAAACTGATGCGATAGGCAATGAGGGATAACACGCAGAATAAAGCCGCCATCCCCGCAGGATAAAGGGGATTACTCCAGTTACACCAGGTAAGTTTTTTTGGGATAGCTGTCTTCATGGAGGAAAGCGAAGTAATACAAAATTTGTTTTTGTCTGAATAAGCTGCCAGTTGCTCCCCCTGGGCATATTTTACCGCATCCGCCGCAAATGCCAGAGCCAGCCACCGATACCCGGCACTCTTTGCTCCCAGAGAGGCATCGATATCCAGCCGTTCCACCGTGAGCGCTTTTTTGTCCAGTGCCTGCATTAATGGATATTTTTCAATACGGGACAGCCCGGTATACCAGAGATTTTTCGGCGTAAGTACCGAACCCGTCTCAAGGAAGACCGCCATGTTGTCCTCTACATCGGTCACGTCAGACATAGGCTGATATAAATATACCGGTTTTTCGCCCTCCTCCCGGACATAATGACTGGTCAGCAGGAACGCACACGCATTTTCCATGCTCTTTGATTCGCCGCTTTCTTCATGTAAATCAACGATAACAATCAACCGGTTTTCGACTCTGTAATCAGATAAGTTCATCCATTGGCTAACGATCGCGTAGTCAGGACATTCTGTGCTGTACTCAATTTTACACGTGCTGGCCGTTTCAATACCCAACCGCTCCAGAGTGCGTCTCAGTTCTTCAATGCAGGATCCACTTCCTCCACGAACCCAGACAACGGTTTCAAAAATACGGTAGTTATAGCCCTTCAATTTTTCTGCCATCGGGTCCAGTAAGCGGTAAAACATCTGTTCATTCCTGGTCTGGTCGAAGCGATCTTCCAGCTGAATGTTAACCGGCGTTTTCGGTGCCAGCGGAAATTCGCCTTCCAGTTTCAACATATTCAGCGCGGGTTGCTCCAGGGGAGTGATTGAAGACCATGCTGCGATAGCCATATTTTTCCGCGCATACGTCTTTAAATTAATCTCCTGCTCTTTTGCTATGAATTTTCGGGTTTCAGCATAATGAATGTTGGCGTCATGAAATATGAAACTTGTAAAAACTATCAACGACACAACACAGATGGGCAGAATAACTGAAGGCACAAAAAAGAGAGCCGTAACGTGTTCCTGTTCAGGCCAGGTGAGAGCCCGGATCGCGAGGCCCATTGCGACGGCTATCACATAGAGGAAAACAATCATGACGACTGGCACAGTGGAATCCGGGTCTGGCTGTTTTTTGTATAACCACCACGCGCGCATTACGAAGCTCCCGCCACAGGTAAGGTACTTTTGATTTCACATCCACACGCCGCGCGACAGCCATCTACCACAACCCCACGGCCATGCATGGTCCAGGTTGGGTGACATTCATTGATCGCGAACGTTCCTTTATGGAGCGGACACTGCACAAGATCATCTTTTAAGGCCACGGGCTGACCCATAAAGTCTGCCCCAGAGGCCTTAGTGACTTTTCCTCCGCTTATCAGCGAATCGTTTAACCTAATGACGCCTTTCATCACTTTATCTCCCTATTTTCCCGCATCCATGTTGCATTGCATGTGCTCCCAGCCGGTATAGCCTTTCACTTCGGGTACGCTGTCGGGTAGATCTTGCCAGTTAGCCTTAAATTGCTGCGTGCTGTGCTTTAGCCCCTGCTTAGTCATATAGACCATTCCCCAGGCCCAGCCAGGGAAACGGGGGTCCAGCGTATCGCTTACTTTATTTCCCATTCCGTCATCCACGGTATAGGCAATCCCCGGCCCGCCGGGCAGAATCCGCGGGTCTTCAAATGGTTTTGATGACATATACAGCCGGTGTTTGGTTAGTAAAAAGCCCTGATCGTTGACGACGGTGAAAGACACAGCATCTTCTGCGGGTGCTCTGTTATCTCCATTTGGTTCATTTCCCGCTGGGGAAAAACCGACGGCTTTCCATGTTTCGCCATAGTCTTTCGATACATGAAATCCATCCACCTCCCAGTTAGGAATAGAAATATATCGTTCTGATGGATGAATAAACTTACGGGTAAATACTCGATAAAATTGAAAATAAGGCTGTGAATGAATCCCCCTTTTCGTATCTGTATACCAGAGCTGGCCTTCACAGCCCCAGCCTTTTAACTCAAGGTAGCGATGATCATCGAACCGGTAAACTATCTGCGTCGGTGGCTCTTTTGCCTGGCATCCAGTTGTTAGCAAGATAGCTATAGCCGCAAGATCTTTGCATAATCCCTTCATGTTTTGTCCTTACGCCAGTTGACTGTCACTCATTGGTTTTGGCATATCCCATTGGAGGTTTTTCAATTCTTGATTTCCTGCAACCTGATCGTGAGAAGGCTTGAATGAGGTATGTTTGTTAAACTGATTTTTCACACCGTAAGTGCTCTTTGGAAGCACTTCGTCAGGTCTGTTCATGAAGTCTTTCGTCTCAGCAATTGGCAACCTTCCCGAACGATAATATTCTCTGGCATCGGCATTGCCGTTCTGCGGATCGCGCCAGTCCGCACGATGTAACAACCCCTCCCAAAATTTCCCCGCCTGATAATCGAATGATTTGCACTGCCCAATAGCCAAATCAAACGCCATAGCGTGCGATGGCGCAAATTCGCTCATCACAATAGAGGAGTGCTGGCTGTAGCCCACCGGGTCGATTTTCTGCCATTCCGCTTGCAGTTCTTCCGGTGTTTTCTTCCAGGTAAGGGTGACTAGCTGAAAATCACGCGAACCTGAAACCTCACCATAAATAACTTCATGCTTGCGTTCAAAACTCTCTTCTTTAAGCTCTGAAGCAGATAAAACGTGACCAGGCTGCCAGCCAATATTTTGATAGCGGTTCACAGCAAAGGTTGTCGTTACTGTGCGCTTAATGGCGCTGGCTTTGGCGGAATAGGAAATGTAGGCGTCCGGGCTGTCCGGATCGACATAATAGGTATACGGTTTATCACTGGTTTTAGGATCGTTATCCGGGTGATTATCCTCCCCCTGAAGTTTGAAAATAAAAGGTTCCGGTAACTCCTCACCGTTTATCACCACATCGCGAGCGCTGTAACTGGCGCTCGTGAGAAAGGCATATTTTGCATCCCCCTCATTTCGCGGTGGTAACTCAAAGGGTTTAGCGCCAGGAATGTTTCCTACTGCACCATGCTGGTAAAACACGCGCTGAAACAGATTAGGTATATCACTGGCTATATTCTGAGGAATGCCCCGCCAGCCAACCCCCTGAACATTCTCCAGCGACACGACGCCATCATTCGGGCAAAAGTAGTTATACACTTTACCGTCGTTGCTTCGGCAATATCTGTCATCCGTTCGCAGCGGATTATCGGAAGGTTTACGCAGGGTACAGGAGGCCTCCAGAGCCAGTAATTCGCTCTCTGCCATTTTCCCGCCACCTTTCCATTGCGTATGCATCAGGCGACAGAAATTTTTAAATGTCTGCTGTCTGGCGTCGTCGGTCTGCTGATAACCCGGCTGAATATTTTCAGCCACGCGCGACTCAAGAGAATACGGTGAGTGATTAAGAATCACACAGTTTACCGGAGCATACCCGGCCTGTTTCACCAGCATATTTGCCAGCATAGTAATAATCGTGCCCTGACTATGGGCCACAACGTTAATCACATCTTTCGCCGTAATCGGCTCACTTCGAATCTGAATAATCAAATCCGCCAGCCGTTGAGCGGCAAAAAACTGGTAAATGCGGTGTGGGTTTTCATAAATAGGATGGGTAAAATCGCCATCATTGAAGTGCAGCGAGGCAAATCCCGCAGCGGCAACGCCGAAGCCACCGGCGCCGGGCCCCAGCATATCCGGGATCGTCGTCGTCGCGTTGGCAAAGGTCCCGCCCCCCTTGGCAAAATTCGTATCGAGTGCGTTTTTAAAGTTATCGTTCTGGTACTGAAACGGCCCTTTTCCGTCATTACCCAGCGACTTTTTATTCGTCTCGTTATCTTCCTGGTACGCATCATAGGGAAGATGCGCTTTGTGACTCAGCTTTCCGACCTCCTCCCGGTAGCGCTTCTGGTCCGCCCGGTAATCAGCATGCGTAACCGGTTTATATCCCCAGTAAAACGGGATGATGGGGGAACGCCCTGGAGTGATAATTCTGTAGTCTTTCCATTCGTGGGCGTAAAAATCCTGCCGGTTAAGTCGCTTACCCAGCCCGGCAAGTATACCTTTCTCCTGGTTCTGGTAGGCTTCACCCACGTCGTTCACGCCATGGACGAGGATCACAATGCCGGGCATCGGGCGCGGTATTCCGACGTTGCGCGTCTGGGCGACTTCGCCCAGGGTTTTGTGTACCGGAATATCGCCTTCTGATACCACCCGTGGAGCGTAGGGTTTTGTCTTCGCCTCCGTCATTCCATTATCTCCATTTTATAGCTGTCGAGGTCGTCAGCATCGAGCAGGGGTGAACGACCGCAGCTGTCCGTCAAGCCTTCCACCACCTGTCCGGATGCACTGGTCAGCCTGAATTTTTTGTTTGCCAGAATTTGCTCCGGATCATCGCCAGCGTGCAGTTTGTAGCGAAGTTTAAAGGCGCCTTTCTCAAAGGATGGCGTCGGTACCGACACACTTTCCGGACCGTCGTATTTCAGGCTCGGCGCTTTGAGCTCAATGCCCGTCGGCGAGAAAATGGTGACCAGTCCGGTCGGGCTGATACGGATCCCGCCGCCCCCGCAGACAAACTGCATTCCCTTTCTGGCACTGCCGTTCATTTTCCCGGCGGTGCTTGTCAGCGTGAAATCCTGCTGCGACAGCATGTGCATTTCGCCCCGCTGCGCCTGCGTCGTAATATCCCCCGCACCGGCAATCATCTGGATGCCGAGTTTCCGGGCAAACAGCGACAGTTTTTCCCCTACGGCCAGCGAGAATTTTTTCACCACATTCACGCTGGCATTCCCGCCCGCTGTGGCAATCAGGTCTTTCCCGGCGGACAGTTGCAGGCTGTCCGGCGTAACGTGCGCAATTCCATTTTTTCCATATGCCAAAATACCGGGCTCCGCGAGATGACTCAGCGTCTGGCTGAGCGCATTTTGCCGATCGGTTTCCACATTACTTGCGCCTGCCGTAAGCGCACTTTGCTGTAGGGTCATCGCCAGCGACAACGCCTTTTCAAGTTGTGCAATAGCCGCTGTCATATCCAGTTGCTTCCCCCCCGCGCGGGGCTGGGCTTCCGTGGTGATCATCACGCCTTTCGCAGCACGCAGCGCCATCCAGTCGTCGGTGCGAGCCTCCACACCTTCCCCGCGTTTTTTGCCTTCAGCATCAACCAGGTGACCCACACTCACTTGCCCTTTGCCGTACTCGGTAGAGATTTTGATGTGCTCCTGCCCGCGACGGTCTTCAAGACGGATCTTGTTCAACGCGGCCGTGCGGATCACGTTTCGTGTATCGTTACGGTTTGTGACTAAATCCGGGTGGCTGCCGTCGTGCATGACATGGGCGATAAAAGGTCTGTCCGGGTCACCGCCTTCAAAACCAACGGCAACTTCAGTCCCCTCCAGTAGCGGAAAGTGAATACCAAAGGTGTCACCGGCGTACGGCCTGCCGAGGCGTACCAGGGCGCTTTCGAATCCGACCCGTTTTTCATCAAGGTCAAAATCGAACTTAACCCGGTAGCGCCCAACCGCATCAAGTCCGGCATAGGTTTTATCTCCCCCGATAGCCTTCACTCTGGCGGGCACCGTTCCGGCTATCACCGGCCGGGATAAGTATTCAGGACGGAAGCTATAGCCCTGGATATATGGGATCCCAGAAAGTACGGCGCGATAGTGTTCAGCACGGCTGCCGCGGATAGTCATCGCAGTTATCACAAACCCGGACTTAAACCCGTCAGGTACAGGCCCTGAGGGATAAAACATAATGCCTGGCTGAAGCTCGGGATCGCTGGTTGTCGCCCCCAGAACACTCTGTCCATTCAACAGGCGTTCATAACGCAGACGGGCGTAAAATGCGGCGGTTTCCGCCTCTTCACCGTAAAAATCACCCGCAGCCAGATAGTGATCGGCATAGTGATAGTGTTGGCCTGTCGTTACACCTTCGGGAATATCGCACGTTTTAACGGTCTTATCCGTCTGCGGCGATTGCGGGTCACGGTAGTTATAGGTGCGAACCAACACATTTCTTGGGATCAGACCGTGCTGCTCCTCCAGATCGGTAATGTATTCGTTATAACTGGTCATGCCTGAATGTCGGACATAAGGCATCTGTTTGTCGCTGAAATTGTAACGACGCGCAGAATCCCCAAAAATAACGACGGTTTCTGTTTTTACTTTGTTGTGATTCTCAAAACGGAACCAGATCCCTATCTCTGCCAGCAGCCGACGGATGAACCGCAAATCGGTTTCTTTCCACTGAACGATCATTTCCCGTCGTGGATAACTGTGGCTCAGTTGGTCAAAATCAATGTTGTAGCCGTCAAAGTGACCACTGTCCTTCATCAGCTTTGTAACGAGCTCCGGGACTGTCATGTTCATGTAAACCGCAGAACGGTAGTTTTGATCCAGCAGCGCCAGCTCATGCTCCAGCACGCATTCATAAAGGGCTTCATCACCAGAAGACGTCAGCCGGGAAAATTGGGTGATCGTGCCATTAATCTGGCGAACCGGCAGCCAGGAGGTTTGCCCATGCCATGAGGCTTCCTGGTTGGGTGCACGCAGAATAAACTCAGCCCGCTGATTAAGAACGGCATTAATGGCAATGTTTTGATCCGGACTGGTAAAGCGAATGGTATAGCGATAAGGCTCGCTTAATATCTCTTTTCCTGTAAAAGAATGAACATCAGAAATAACATTTTTGCTACGCGGGAAATACAATAAATATCTGTTTAACGTGTCCCGCCGTTGAGCTACCTCAGATTCCCCTGACATTATTAGCTATCCTTTTAACAAACATTCCTTTTATTAAAAACAATACACCTATCGCCCCCCTATTAAAATACCCAACTTCAAGTTGAATTAACTCAGGGGAAGTA
>NZ_JBLVXX010000072.1:0-12460 GCF_048283985.1 Enterobacter cloacae complex sp. 6730903
TCTTTAAATATTGCAAATATTTTCGCCACCTTCGTTAATAGGCATTAACTACAATCAAAAATACAATGAGAATGAAACCATAATGAGCTCGGCTCCTCATGATTTGATATTAGTAATATGCTAAATTTTTATGATTTTATCGCTAGCTTCTTATGTTGGCCCTGAACAACCCAAACAAATGCATATATACAACTGTAGCAATTTTTGCGTGATAACAGTCTAATACCTTAGAAACCACAAGAATTGCATAGAAAATATTTGCACTCTAATAATATTATCAATTAATTTTATCAGGGAGTAAAAATAGATTTCGTTCACAGATACAGAGCAAGATCATAACATACCTTGTTCAACAGATTTACTGGGTAAAAATGAGGAAGACTTTTTATTCGAACCTAACCATTCAGCCTGAATTTAATATCCGGACGCAGCCAGTATTCAAGGCACCAGCGGCCTGCCTCTCCCAAACCATCCGTTTTCGCGGCCACAAATAACTGCGTCGCGTGCTTATGCTCAAGCATAGATTTCTTTATTAATCTACCATTGTTCAGTAGCGGCCTGGCTAAATGATGGGGAAGGTATCCTATCGCAGTATTTCTTTTTATCAGCGAAATAGCGATTTCAAGATCGGGTACAAATACTGCTTTTTGTCCCTCAAGATGCCAGGCATAAAGAGGGATAAAATTCGTCGCCGTATCCCGGATGCAAACAGCAGTATATTGGCGTAACTCTCTGTTTTCTAATGGGTGAATGTGAGTAGCTAGCGAATGTTGCGGACCAACAACAAAATCCCAATCCATATAGCCAACATGTTCGCTTATTATTCCATCACTGGATGGCACGGAGTGAGGGGCGCCAACAACCACATCCGCACGATTGTGATAAATGGCGTCCCAGCAGCCGTTATAAACTTCAGTGTTTACTGTTAACTGCGTAAAGTCGAATGTTTTTTCAAATTCTGAAATAAATTCTGAAATAATATTTTTAGGCACAATATTATTAAATGCTACCGTTAATTCTTGTTCAACCCCAGTATGGATTAATGTGGTATTACGACATAAAGAATCAATATCGTTGAGAATGGGTTTACTGTGTTGAATAAAGTACTCCCCTGAAGGAGTTAGCCCGATGTTTCGTCCCTTACGCTCGAATAACTCCACGCCGAGGCTTTCTTCCAGCTTTTTTATTGTATAGCTTAACGCCGAAGGTACTTTATTGAGCTGTTCAGCGGCCGTTGCAATGCTCTGATAGTGTGCAACCAGATGAACTATGCGCAATACTTCATCAGAAATGAACATCTCTATCTCCCTGTGTTGCTATCCCGGCAGTACCTCTGATTCTGATCGTCGCCTGTAAATCATAGATGATGGTGACACCTATAAACATAACACAAGGGATTTAGTTTGGAAAAAGCCAGCACCCGATAGCGTGACGCCAGGCTGCAAGGATTTGTCGCAGGAGCAAACTCTCCCCCCTCCTGCTAACGCCGCGATTGTCATCAGCATGGATAGCAGCCGCGGCGGATTTAAGGGTTACCGCAGCGGATTACTCCTCTCCAATCCAGGTGCCGGTTTTATGCTGCAAAGCCGCGTGAATGGCATTCGGACTGGTAATAAGTCCCTTCGCACTTCTCCCTTTCGACTGGCTACGCGACACAAAATCAACAATCGCTTCGACCTTGGGCTGCATACTTCCTTCACCAAATTGCCCTTCTTTGAGCAATTGTTGAGCCTCAGCGATAGTCAGGCTATTGATCCCCCGCTGCTCGGGCGTACCAAAGTTGACAGCAACCTGTTCAACCCCAGTGGATATCAGCAGTAATTCGGCATGGAGTTTATCTGCTATCAGGGCTGAGGCTAAATCCTTATCAACAACCGCCTCTACACCATGCAACATTCCATCACGATCGCGAACAACGGGAATACCGCCACCGCCACAGGCAATCACAATACAACCGTAACGCAATAACTGAGCAATGGTTTCAAGCTCAATAATTTCCAGTGGCTGAGGTGATGGAACGGTACGTCTCCAGCCGCGCCCTGAGTCCTCCATGATTGTCCAGCCCAGCTCTTTCTGGCGCTGCATAGCGGTATGGCGATCCAGAAACGCGCCAATGGGTTTTGAGGGGTGGCTGAACGCGGCATCATCTTTATCGACAAGGGTTTGCGTCACTAGTGAGACTATAGGTTTGTGAATACCGCGCCGCTGCAGCTCATTTTTGAACGCTTTCTGGAACATATAACCAATCGCTCCCTGCGTATCACCCACCGCGTAGTCGAGGGGGACCGGAGAGACTTCCTCCCGGGATATTTCAGAACGACGCAGAATGAAGCCGACCTGTGGCCCGTTGCCATGAGTTAACAACATTTCCCAACCGACCTCGATCATATCGCAAAGATAGCGAACGGAATCAGTGACACACGCATACTGTTCATCAATACTATTACGCTTGTCATCGGCAATGAGCGCATTTCCGCCCACGGCCACAACGGCTAAAGGTTTACTCATTCGGGATTCTCCTCAGTGAGCTTTTGCGCAAGAGCCCGAATCGCTGCACTAAAGCAGGCCATCGGAGCCGTGGTGATTCCGGCGCCAATCTGGCCAACGCCGGCTTCCTTATGGGCGATACCGGTGTTGATAATCGGTAGTATGCTGCGATCGACAACTTTACGCGCGTCGATACCGGCCGCGGTCGGTGAAAAGTTCAGGGCAGGTAGAGTAAACGCAGGGTTTGAGCCCACGGTAATAAACTGCATGCGTCGGCTATTTTCAGTTGCATCAGCGGGGGTCCCCCCCACAAATTTAACGATGGCCGGGGAAGATGCCATCGCAAAGCCGCCCACGCCTGCGGTTTCAGTAATGGCGCTATCTCCCAGATCAGCCGCGGCGTCCTCTACGCTATAGCCAGGGAAAAATAACCCTTCTACCGGGTTGGCCGGCGCCTGGAACCACTGGTCACCAAGGCCCGAGAGCCGGATACCGAAGTTGACGCCATTTCGTGCCATAACAGTCACTAGCGAGCTGAATGGTACATTAGCGGCGGCATCCATCATCGACTTACTTGCCGCCATAGAAAGATTCAGGAAGAAATGATCGTTACCAGAAATAAATGACACGACCTTCTGAAGCTGGACGTTCGGTAAGTTACATCTCAGCAGCACGGGAAATAAACGCTTAATTAGCAGCCCCGTCGCGGCGGCATTACGGTTATGTACCTCATCCCCCATATGCAACGCCTGAGCCATTATGGGTTTTAGTTCAAGCTCACCCAACTGGCACACCGCCGCTTTCATTACCGGGCCTAATTCCTGCGATATCCATGTTAAGCGCTCCAGGACCTCTTCATTGTTCGCCCCAAAGCGTAAAACTTTGCCCAGGCCTTCATTAAAGTTACTGAAGGCACGCTTGCCGTTAGTTTTATTTTCGATTACCCACAACGGCATCGAAGGACTAATAACGCCGGCCATAGGGCCAACGGCGTCGTAATGGTGGCACGGAGCAAGGGCAATTTCGCCATTAAGAACCAAACGAGATGCCACATCTTTACTTGCCGCCCAGCCTTCAAACAATATTGCGCCGATAATGGCACCCTTGACCGGCCCGCACATCTCTTCCCAAGCGATAGGGGGACCGGCATGCAGAATTAATTTTTGTTCCGCCATTGCCGGAATCGCCACAGCCGCGGTCAGGACATCCACTAATACCGGCTGAGCGTCAAGATAGCGCCCCATTGCCACCTGATTGGCGCGCTCCACGACGGGATGGTTAATAAGCCCCGCGAGGGACAGCCCGGTAAAACGATCCCCTTCAGCGGGCGGCTGCCAGTTCAAAGGAGTGACCTCTCCCCCGGCTTGCCTGATATTATCGGCAAAACTGGCAAGGCCTTCGTTAATCACATTAAGTGACTGAGAAAATAATGAGTTCATATCAGTTCCTTATTTATTTCCCAGATTATTTACTGCGCTGGCGGCCCAGCATGTAGCCTGAGCGTTGCTGTCAGCGACCAGAACGCCATAGCGTCTCAAGGCGCCAATTTGCACGCTACGCTGTTGTGGATCGCTCTGTGTTCCACAAACATGGGCTATTAATAACGGGCTGGCCGCTCTGTTGGTAGCATTGAGCAGTTTCAGTAATTCTTCGGCTGGCTCCGGTGCTGCGCCATAGCCAAGAACAAGATCAAAAAGCACAACCGCCGTTTGCGGATCGTTAATTTCAGCGATAATCCGCTGATTACGCAGCGTCGGGTCGATCATGGGGTGTGGACGGCCGCGGGTGAAATCATCATCCCCCATATCAATTAAGGTATGCCCCTCACTCTGCCAGATATTATTTAGCGCTAAGTTTCCTTTTATTGGCGTATTAGAATGGGCGGTTATACCATTACGCTGGCAAATTAACTGACTTTCATAACAAAATGTTCCGCCCGCAAAAACGCCCCGTATATATCTACGTGAATTATCGGCGCCGTTAATCTGCGTTTGCTTTTGAATAAATTCATCTTCAGTACAGCATGCTGATGACTGCGCCTGCTGAGCGGACTCTGGCGCAACAAACGACATAGCCAGTTCAGCGGCCTCTGCCAGCGTTAATGCGGCAACAACACCTGGCCGCGTAACGCTCTGCGGTGCAGCACCTAAAAAGTTTACAACAACGGGTTTTCCTGCTTTCTGCGCTTGGGTGAGAACCCTTTCCGCAACGTCATAGGCTGGCGGTTTGGAAATAAGGACAATCACCTGCGTCTCATCATCTTCCGCCAGGGCATTCAGCCCCATCAGCATGCTGATACCACCAATTTCCTCGTGTAAATCATGGCCACCGGTCCCTAACGCCTGGGAAATCCCTCCGCCCAATTGATCAATGCGGCAGGTGACTTCCTGCAACCCCGTGCCGGAAGCACCAACAATGCCAATACCCCCTCTGCGGACAACGTTAGCAAACCCCAGCGGGATCCCATTAACAATCGCCGTACCGCAATCAGGCCCCATCACCAACCGATTTTTCTGCCGAGCAAGGGTTTTGATCGCTTTTTCCTCGGCGAGACTCACATTGTCACTAAACAGCATGACATGCATACCGAGCTCAATAGCTTTGATTGCCTCGGCGGCAGCATAATCGCCGGGAACGGAGATCAGCGCCAAATTAGCCTCTGGATCCTGTTCAGCCGCCATAGCCAAGCTGGTAAACTGTACCAGCCTTCTCCCGGCTTCTGTATCAGCCTGCGGCTTACTGTTAAGTTTCTCCTTCGCCAGTGCCAGTGCCTGCTCGCAGGCCTCATCTTCCCCCATAATCGCAATAATAAGATCGTTAGGACCTGCAGCAATATTGTCGCCCAGCCTTGCGTCTCTTAATTGAATAAGATTGGTCTCACTTCCCATCACAACGGATGCCTGCTTAATACCAGGCAAATTGATGATGCTTGCGGAAACCTGCATTAGGGAAACGGAATCCTGATAAAGATTTTTAAAAATACCGTGTAGTACTTTCATGTAGGCTACCTGTTCATTCGCCATTGCCATAAGAAATCAGCAACAATTAGTCGTAAGAGGGAAAATCCCTCCGGTAAAACACATCGTGTTATGCCTTAATGAATGCGGGTTGACGCACGTATGCCATGAAGTAGTCCAGCCAGACAATCGACTCCGGAAGAGGCGCCAAACCGCATGACAGCTGTCGCCGCCGCCGCAAGAGGCGAAGGTGAAAAAGGCGCCGATAGGTGCGTCAGCAGCTGACAAATCGCTTCAGAAAAATGGCCCTCCGTCGCGCGCTTCAGATAATGCTGGCTAATATCATTGGTACGATCCAGCCTCGATATAATAATTCTGGTAAGCGCCCGTCGATGCCTCGAAATAATGTCCTGTGGCAAAAAAGAGATGGCTGCGAGATATCCGAGAAGATAATCGTCGCCATCGGGTGTCAGACCGAAACCAAAACCAATTAATCCGTCAACCAGCTGGCTAATCTGCTGCTCATTATCTTCAATGGCGATATTTACTTCGCGCAATGGTCGATTTACCTGTTTAGCCATATTATCGGGCAACAGCATAATTGCACTTTTGATCGGATATCTCTGACTGTACACTTTTAATTGCTCAGCAAGAAACGTATATTTCCTTTCAGTTTCCGTCATTATTAATGGATATAAGTCTGTTTGCTGCCAACGTTTAACATGGCGTATATCCATTTGCCAAACCGGGTTGCTGAATATACCATCACCGAACGTAATCCCCGCACGCCCGGTACAACGCCAATCCCAGTTCGCCGGTACGCTAACAATAATAGTATCAGGATGATTTAAACCGGTGTGCTCCGAAGCCAGTATCAGTAATTCACCATCAGACAACAATAAATTCATCGTATTTGTAAAGCAGCTGTGAACATTTATTTGTTGATTCCCGGCATCGTTCAGACGGTCAATGGCCAAATACCCGACCGTAACGGGAATCAGTGTTAAAGATGTCATATTTCACCTCCATCGGAGAATTACCGATAATGATTCAACCTTATATCCACCACAAGTAAAAATAAATAATTGGCCATCTTCCATTGGTCAGGTAAATACCTGCCAGAGACTGGAATCATAAAATATCATTTATACGGCAGAACAATTCAATAAAAGCGAAAAATGAATTAAATAAATAAACTTCAACCCTCGCGATTTCAGCTAACGGATGGTTCAGGTGATCGCGGAAGAACCAGATTCAATATAATTGCCGCCATTCCACCAATCGCCACACCCGACTCCAGGAGCACGGCCAGCGATGGCGAAAAGGCATCAAAAGCGTCTTTCGGCGCCAGGCCAAACCCCAGTCCGAGTGCGAGAGAGGTTGAAAAAACCATGGCTGCTCGCTGGTCGAACGGTCCTGAATCCTTAATCTGGGCGACGCCTGACCCGACGATAGAGCCGAACATAATCAGAGACGCTCCACCGAGCACCGGTGCCGGCATTCCCGCGACCAGGGCTGAAAATTTGGGAATCAACCCAAGTGCAATCAGAACCACACCCGCTGAGGCAACCACATAGCGGCTTGCCACGCGAGTGATACTGATGACCCCTATATTCTGGGCAAAACAGGTCAGAGGAAAACCGTTAAGCAGCGGCGCGACAATCGAGCCGATACCATCGACTGAGATTGCGCCAGACAAATGCTTATGCGTGATCTCTCTGCGTACCGCAGCTCCCGTACCGTATGTATTACCAATGCTTTCCAGTACGGCGGTAAGTTGAGCAATCATCATGATGACAATGGCCGAATACGAAAAAGTCGGCCAACCAAAATGCAGCAAATCAGGAAAAGAGACCCAGGAAGCATCCTGCACGTGGTGGAGGTCAAGAATGCCGAGCAGTGCCGATACAACATATCCCAGCATAATGGCAATAATGACGGAAAACGATGATAACAAGCCTTTTCGCGACTGGCTGGCAACCAGTAATGCCACCAGCACAACGCCGCCGATCAGAAAACATACCGGCTTGCCATAAAGTTCACTATGCCCACCAGCAAGCCAGGTGAATCCCAGCGGCAGCAGCTTGATACCAATCAGTGAAACAATAGTTCCGGTCACCAGCGGAGGAATCAGTTTCTGCACTCTTCCAATAAAAAAACTGAGGATCCAGGCGACAAACCCGCACACCATGGATGCGCCAAACACGGCCTGGATCCCCATCTGCGACCCCACCGTGATACTGGGTGCAATGAAGACAAACGCCGAGCCCATGCAAATGGGCAACCGGGATCCCAGATGTCCTAAACCAAGGCATTGAATCAGCGTACCAGTACCGCTAACAATCAAGCTGCCCTGGACCAGAACAGTAATATCCGTACTGGGCAGACCAAGCGCCATGCCCACCACCAACGGTACGGCTACCAGACCTGAGAACAGCACCAGCACGTGCTGAATCCCCATTAACAGCAAAGATAGAAACGGGGGCTTCTCATCAATTCCGACAAAGTGGTTATTCATGTGCATCACCTCTCATCGTAAAACCAAGTCCGGCTCGCTCCCTGCCCGGCAGGGCCGCCCCGCGGTTGTTCTGGCGCAGGAGTGAGCGTGATTAACCGCTCGTTCCCCCTTGCCAGGCTGCTTACACTTTCGCGATTACGCTAATGGGACCGCCGCCATCTGGCCCCTGATGCTCAGCCCCCCCGGAGACATACACGAGCGGGTCACGTGTAATTGCGGCAATGGCTGCATTGACCACGGCCCGGGCCGAGCGGGTATGGTTGATATCAGAGTCGTCCTGCATCGTATTTCTTCTTCCCCGCACCGTTCCTGTGGAGCTTGCTTCAGCCTTGGCCAACACATTTACGATCCGATCCAGCTCTTCCTGCGGCGGCAGACCGTCAAATTCAAGACCGGCTTCACGCATAGCGGCAAACAGGGCATCGATATCAATAGCATCCTGCATCACCGCATGCCCGATGCGCAGATCGCTGGTCGTGTTTTCAGCGTTTCCGATAACAATAATTTCATCCTTCAGAAGTTCCACACCTGCCGAAGTAGACGCCACACCGGAATAAAGCGTCCAGTCCTGACAAATGACCTTATCGTTCAACGCATCTTCTGACACTTCACCGAGGGCCAGCGCGACGCCGAGGGCGGATGCCCCTCTGGAGTAGGCCATTGATTTATACGTATCATGAACAGCAACGGTTTGACCGCGCACTCTGGCGTCCTCAATACGATCTGCCGTCAGTAAAGGACACTTGATTTGCACAAAATGAACATCCTGCGGATCGGTAATGCCAGCATCTTTCATCGCAATACGCACCCCTTCAGCGACTTCTTTCACCTGCGCCATTCTGCCAATTTCTTCTGGGAGAAAATCCCGGGTAAAGGCAATACCGGCTGCCAGACGTTTACCTTCCTTTGCGGGTTGATCCACCTCTTTGCGGGTAAACACCGTCAGATGGGGCGACATTACGCCTTCCGTGCCGCCTGACATGACAAATGCGATCCGCTCCTGTACGGCGCTGACGGACATATCTAATTGCTCAGCCATGAAGATAGAGAGGCTTTGCGTTGCAAAACCGCGGGTAAAGTCGTTAACGCAACCATTACCTTCAGTTTTACCCAATACAGCAATAATATCACGTGGATCAACACTACCATTCTCAATCAAATTTTTCAGACCAGATACATCATCCGGCGATGCAGTTGGAATACGGAACACTTCAACTTTTTGCATAGTGTATTTCCTCTTTTTCAGATACCAGGGACAGCAAGTTTTGTAAGATGTTTTATAAGAAGAATCCCATGATGCACAGTATCGCCGCAACGCCAGCCATATAAGGTGCATTAATTTTAACAATTCGCTGAATATCCAGCTTGAATGACTGTGACAGTGAAGCCACGTTGATTTGAACCGGGCTCATTTGCGTGCCCACACCTACAGCAAGTGCCGCCAGACCAATTTGTGTAATAGAAAGCCCGGACTCCACCATAATCGGCATGACCAGGGTACTGACCCCCACGCTGTATCCTCCTGCCGGAATCGAGATGCAAAAAGCAATAAATACAGCCACGGGTACGGTAACAAAGGCGGGTGATGATTTAATAAATTCAGCAATGTAGGTGAACGTACCAATTTCCGCCAGTATGTTGATAAAACCGAGGAAAATGCCAATTGCGAATAGTTTTGTTAGCAGGAAAGAAGAGTTCTGTACCAGTTCTTCAGCCAGCTTACCGGGAGACTGACGTGTTACTGCAAAACCCAGCATCAACGTACTGAACATATTAAATATCGGGCTAAACAGCGAATAATCGAATAACTCATTCAAGTTTTTGCCTGCCACAACGACTACCAGAAAATATACGGGAGGCATGACCTTAATTAACTGTTCTTTCAGCGTAACATCGGACATCGTATCCTCATCCTGCAGGACGCTTCCGCTTTTCCAGACGCCGAATGCAGCGATAGTCATTCCCAAAGTCCACAAGCAGACGGTAATGGGGAACATCGTATCGCTATAGGTTGCAATTTCAATGTTGGCAATTTTTGAAATAGCGGCCGCATCGGCCCCTGAAGGTGACGTCATAAAGCTCGCGGCAGTCACAATTGCCATGCCCGCTATCAGCTGTGGAACAGCACCTACAATCGCCAGCGCAAGAGGCCCGGTTACCATGGTATTACCCGCCCCAAGCCCTGCGGCATAAGTTGCTAACGCCTGAGTGAGTACAATCGCCGCCGCAATGAGATATTGCTTTCGGCCAAACACTCTGCGACTCAGACCGAGCAACGCTTCAAAACCACCGAGTTTAGCCAGTACCAACGCCACAGCAGAATAGATAACCGGGGTGATAATTCCCGTCATCCCGGGAATTGATGTCATAACGATCTTACTTGCCTGCGAAAAACCGATGCCACCAACCAGCATCGCGGTTAGTCCGCCCACCAGTCCTGCCAGAATCATATGCTTATTTCGCAAAACGAGTATCAGCATTACCAACAATGGCAATAACACGACTATTTCCATAAAAACATCACCGCCGTAATTTTATTATTCACCAGAATTAAAATACCGGATCACTGTATAAATTAGGTTTCACTAACACAGGCAATAATTAATCATCTTTTCTGCTACTGACAACTTACGATTATTATTGAACTAAAAAAAGCAAAATTATTTATACCTCAACAACGATTTATTTGTATCTCACCAGCCCACTACGGCTAAATGTGAGCCACTGCGCATCGACTAGGCTTCCAGTCAAATTATTTGAGTCAACAGATTCGCTCGCATCAAATTTTTACATGTAAAAAGGTCGTCTGGCGCAGATATTATAGGAAGCTGGATATTCTTCATCCGATCTTGTCTGAGTTGATTACCCGCACGTCCCAGGAAAATGACACAATTGTTTATCACAATAAAGAGAAAATGTATTAAATATGTAAAAAATATTTTTCTGGCACTCTGGGGTCGGTTCCGGCTGAGGGCGAAATGACACCCTAAGCGTTAGCTCTGTGTCGTTGCACGATGTCAGCGACGGTATTCTTGCTGATACCGAGCTCGCGTGCGATCCAGCGATAGCTGCGTCCCTCGGCCCTCATCGCAACCACCTTAGGCAAAAGTCGGTCTGATTTTGGTCGCACTCCGGCCTGACGACCAAGCCTCTTACCACGTGCCTTCGCAACAGCAAGGCCTGACTTGACCCGCTCGCTGATGAGATCCCGCTCAAACTCCGCAATGCCGGAAAGAAACGTCGCCAGCATTCGTCCATACGGCGACGAAAGATCGAACGCCATTCCATTCATGGCTATCACGGAAACCTTCCAGTTCTCCAGTTCACGTAGCGTATTGAGCAGATCGAGCGTCGAGCGCCCCCACCGGGAAAGCTCAGTGACCAGGATTGCATCAATTTGTCTGGACTGGGCAAGCGCCAGGACTTTCTTTCGCTCGGCCCGGTCGAGTTTAGTTCCTGAACCTGTTTCCTTAAATATTCCCACCACGTCGTAGCCGGCACGGCCGGCGAAGGCTCGCAGATCAAATTCCTGGCGTTCACAAGACTGATCCGCTGTTGAAACCCGGCAGTAAATGGCGGCACGATGTCCCAATTGAACCCTCCTGGATTTTTGTATCGGAACGCCCTGATTTATATG
The DNA here is from genome assembly GCF_048283985.1 of Enterobacter cloacae complex sp. 6730903. Lineage (NCBI taxonomy): Bacteria > Pseudomonadati > Pseudomonadota > Gammaproteobacteria > Enterobacterales > Enterobacteriaceae > Enterobacter > Enterobacter cloacae complex sp. 6730903. The sequence continues at coordinate 11,600 of NZ_JBLVXX010000072.1, forward strand.
GGCTGGCTGTTGTCCAAAACAGACTATACTTCAAAAGGGACGAATTTGTATGTCACGACGCCATATTTTCACCGAACGGCAGCGAGCAGCGCTGTTCGATCTGCCCACGGACGAACTGTCGCTACTGAAGTTCTACACGCTGGGCGATGATGACCTGGAAAACATTAGGCAGCGCCGCAGACCGGAAAACAGGATTGGCTTTGCCCTGCAACTTTGTGCCTTACGATATCCGGGCCGTGCACTGGCTCCTGGTGAGATGATCCCGCGTGAAGTCCTTTCCTTCGTCGGTGCTCAGCTTGGAGTTCCGGCTGATGCGCTTCTCACTTATGCCACACGGCGCCAAACCCGTCAGCAGCACATGGACACGCTGCGCGAAATTTACGGCTACAAGACCTTCACGGGCCGTGGTGCCCGTGATCTGCGGGAGTGGACTTTCGGCCAGGCCGAAGATGCCAGATCAAACGAGGATCTTGCTCATCGTTTTATTGTGCGGTGTCGGGAAACTTCCACCATTCTGCCCGCAGTATCGACAATCGAGCGCTTGTGCGCGGATGCTCTGGTCGCCGCTGAGCGGCGGATTGAAACGCGGATTGCGGAAAATTTAACAGCGGATGTTCGCGATCACCTGGACAAACTTCTGAGTGAAATGCTCGCCGGCAATATCAGTCGTTTCATCTGGCTTCGCAACTTCGAGGTTGGTAACAACTCGGCTGCTGCTAACCGTTTGCTCGACAGGCTCGAATTTCTGCGTACCCTGAATATCAATCATAGTGCTTTGGCCAGCATACCTGCCCATCGCATTGCCCGGCTGCGTCGGCAGGGTGAACGCTACTTCACCGACGGTTTGCGTGACATCACTTC
>NZ_JBLVXX010000073.1:0-12422 GCF_048283985.1 Enterobacter cloacae complex sp. 6730903
ATATAGATGTTGTGCGTGATTTAAACTAAATGAATGCTTTAGTAAATTTAAAATTATTTTTTATCAATGTGATGGGTTTGTCTGGTGAATCGGGGAGAGTTTGGATATTAATTAAATAAATGCATTTTAATGACCCATTCATTTAATAAATACGCAGGAATGGGTCATGGGATAAATATTATCAGGCCACCTGTACCGGAATGGCTTTCGCAGTACGTTTCATCTCGTTGTCGCCTTCAAAGTAGGCCACTTTAGGCTGCCAGCGGCGCGCTTCTTCGTCAGACATCATGACAAAGCTGGCGATAATCACGATATCGCCCACGTCAGCGCAGTGCGCCGCCGCCCCGTTGACGGAGATGATTTTGGACCCGCGCTCAGCGGCAATCGCGTAGGTAGAGAAGCGTTTGCCGTTATTAACGTTCCAGATATCAATGGCTTCGTTTTCGAGAATACCTGCCGCGTCGAGAAAATCCTGGTCGATGGCGCAGGAGCCTTCATAATGCAGGTCGGCCTGAGTGACTTTCACACGGTGAAGCTTACCTTGCAGCATTTTGCGAATCATTACGTTTACCTTTCATCTTCCGGGTAGAAAAACTACGCCAGCTCAACCACTTTGTTATCGATAAGGCGGGCCTGGCCGAGCCATGCCGCCACCAGAATTACCGCACGTTTGCTGGTCTCTGTAAGCGCCAGAAGCGTATCGGCATCCCGAATTTGAACGTCGTCAGCACGAAGTCCTTTCTCGTTCAGCGCCTGTTCAGCCAGGGCGATAATCTCTTCTGCTGTTAACGCTTTCGCCAGCAGTTGCTCTGCCATGGTATTCATGACTTTGCTTAAGCCCGGCGCAATTTTACGCTGTTCGGCGGTCAGATAGCCGTTACGGGAGCTGAGCGCCAGGCCATCTTTCGCGCGGACAATCGGCACGCCGACGATCTCGATGTCGTAGCCCATATCGGCAACCATTTTGCGGATCAGCGCCAGCTGCTGGAAATCTTTCTCGCCAAAGCAGGCGATGTCCGGCTGCACCAGGTTAAACAGCTTACTGACGATGGTGGAGACGCCACGGAAATGGCCCGGGCGGCTGGCGCCCTCCAGCATGGTCGAAATACCTGGCACGTCGACGTAGGTCGATTCAGTGGTGCCCTGGGGATACACATCTGCGGGTGCCGGTGCGAAAACGATATCCGCATGACGTTTTTTGAGCTTCTCGCAATCTTCCTGCAAGGTACGTGGATAGCGCGCCAGATCGTCTTCGCGATCGAACTGCATCGGGTTAACGAAGATACTGACCACCACGATATCTGCCCGGGCTCTCGCTTCATCGACCAGCTTCATATGGCCGTCGTGCAGGTTGCCCATGGTTGGAACAAGGGCGATACGTTTACCTTCCTGACGCGCCCGACGAATATGCTGACGCAGCAGCGGCAGAGTTTCTATGATTAGCACACCTGGACTCCTTAATGGAAACTGTGTTCTTCGCCCGGATAAACGCCGGACTCAACTTCGGCAATATACTGCCGCACAGCAGCTCGCATGTCGCCTGCTTCTGTCAGGAAATTTTTTGCAAATTTTGGAATGTGGCCGCCGGTGATCCCGAAGGCGTCGTGCATGACCAGTATCTGGCCGTCGGTGACGTTGCCCGCGCCGATGCCGATCACCGGAATCGACAGCGCCTCAGTGATACGCTTAGCCAGCTCAACCGGCACACACTCCAGCACCAGCAGCTGCGCGCCTGCGGCTTCCAGCGCCACGGCATCATCAAACAACGTCTGCGCCGCATCGCCTCGGCCCTGCACCTTATATCCGCCAAAGATGTTGACAGACTGCGGCGTCAGCCCCAAATGACCACAAACCGGCACCGCGCGGTCGGTGAGCATTTTCACCGTATCGACCAGCCAGGCGCCGCCTTCGATTTTGACCATATTGGCGCCGGCGCGCATCACTGTCGCCGCATTTTCGAAGGCTCGTTCCGGGGTGGCATACGCCATAAACGGCAGATCGGAAAGCAGCAGGCAGGCGGGGGCACCCCGGCGCACGGCGCGGGTATGGTAAGCAATATCCTCGACCGTGACCGGCAGAGTGGAATCATGTCCTTGTACCGTCATCCCTAACGAGTCCCCGACCAGCATGACGTTGATCCCTTCTTCGGCAAACAGTTTTGCGAAGCTGTAGTCATACGCGGTGATAGTGGCGAAGCGTTTTTTTTCCTGTTTGCATTTCTGCAATAAGGAGATGGTGGTTGGTTTCATACTGTTTCCTGATGGCCCAAAAGCGAATCTTTGCGCATTCTAACAGTAACATTCGAGGGAACAATGATTTTAGGTAATCGATTAACCGCAAATAATGAATGGTTAATCGATGCGGAGGCGGGATTACCAGCGGGCCGGTTTAACCGCGTTGAGATTGTGCAGAACGGCGTGCAGCGAGGCGCCGTCAGGGAAGGTGAGATCGGGCGCGACTTCAAACAGCGGCCAGAGCATAAACCCGCGGTTTTTCATGTCGTAATGCGGAACGGTGAGGCGTTCGGTGTTAATCACCTCGTGACCGAAAAGCATAATATCGAGATCGAGCGTGCGCGGTCCCCAGCGTTCGGCTTTGCGGACGCGACCCTGCTGTAGCTCAATACGCTGGGTATTATCCAGCAGCGTTTCAGCGTCAAGGGTCGTTTCCAGCACCACGGCGGCGTTCAGATAATCAGGCTGATCCTGTGGGCCGAGCGGCGGCGTACGGTAAAATGAGGACAGCGCGACAATGCGGCTTTGGGGGATCTCTCCCAGGGCCTGCACGGCAGCGTTAACCTGCTCCAGCGGAGAGGCCTGATTGCTGCCGATGGCGATATACGCAAGGGTCATGCCGTGCCTTCACGACGCGGTGCGCGCTTGCGCGGGCGACGGTGACGGCGGCGCGGTGCTGGCTCATCATCGAGATCCGTAAGCATATCTTTCTGCTCCGGTGGCGCAGAAACCTGAAACTCGCCCCACCACTGCGTCAGGCGCTGTAGCTCCGGGTTCCGTTCAACTTCAGCACGCAGAGAGAGCAGATCGAACGCGGCGCGGAACTTAGGATGCTCCATCAGCTTCCAGGCGCGTTTACCCTGACGGCGGGACATACGCAGCTGAAGCTGCCAGATATCACGCACCAGCGTGGTAATACGTTTCGGGATCGCCAGCGTGCGACAGCCTTCGTCCAGCACGTCGTTTGCCGCCAGCGCGAACGCATCATAATAGGCGAGACCGCTCTCCTGGGTAATGCGCTGCGCCGTTTCCAGCAGCGGATACCAGAACATGGCCGCGAACAGGAACGCCGGATTCACGCGCATATCGTTATGAATACGGGTATCGGTGTTCTTCAGCACCTGCGCAATTATCCGCTCCATTGCGCTGTCACCGTTTTCGGTGAAGTAGCGGGTAATGGTCGGGAACAGCGGCTGGAACAGGTTGTATTCACGCAGCAGGTTGTAGGTTTCAAACCCGTAGCCTGCCTGGAGCAGCTTTAACGACTCCTCAAACAGACGGGCAGGGGGCACGTCGTTAATCAGCGTCGCCAGACGCGGGATCGGCTCTGCGGTTTCCGGGCTGATACGCATGTTCAGCTTGGCGGCGAAACGCACGGCGCGCAGCATTCGGACCGGATCTTCGCGATAGCGCGTTTCCGGCGTACCGATCAGGCGAATCAGGCCGTCTTTCAGATCCTGCATACCGCCGACGTAATCGCGCACGGTAAAATCCGCCACGCTGTAGTAAAGGCTGTTGATGGTGAAATCGCGACGCTGAGCATCTTCTTCAATAGAGCCGAAGATGTTGTCGCGCAGCAGCATGCCGTTTTGGCCGCGCTGGGAAGTCGTGCGATCGTTGACGCCCGCTTCGTGGTGACCGCGGAAGGTCGCCACTTCAATAATTTCCGGTCCAAACATCACGTGCGCCAGACGGAAACGGCGGCCAACCAGACGGCAGTTGCGGAATAATTTACGCACCTGCTCAGGCGTGGCGCTGGTCGTCACGTCGAAATCTTTTGGTTTTTTTCCCAGCAGTAAATCGCGCACCCCGCCGCCGACGAGATAGGCCTCGTAGCCTGCTTTATTCAGACGATAGAGCACCTTGAGGGCATTTTCACTGATATCTTTGCGGGAAATATTGTGCTGCTCACGCGGAATGACCGACATGTGTGGCTGTGCAATAGCGTCGTTCGCCATGCTCTCTTCGCGGCTCAGCACTTTACGGCAAAAATTAGCGACTCGGGTAAAAATAGTACACCTCGTAGTGTGTTTTGTTATCAAAAAAGCGGCTAATCATAGCTCAGCGCAACGCATTTGAGAATGCTGGATTTTTGGCACGGCCATAAGCGTCCAGTCAGCAATGGCTGTTTTCAGCAATTCATCCAGACTCAGATCCTGCCATTCCTGCGTTACATTCTGGTTGAGAAATCGCAGCGCGTCGATCAAAACCGGGCGCGGATCGCCGTCAGGCAGCGCCGGGGCATGATTCTGTTTTGACAGCTTATTTCCCTGTTCATTGACCGCCAGCGGCAGATGGATGTAATCCGGCACCGCCCAGCCAAACTGCTGGTAAAGCGATATTTGCCGCACGGTAGGCTCAACCAGATCCGCCCCGCGCACGATTTCCGTGACGCCCTGGAAATGGTCATCGACAACCACCGCCAGGTTATAGGCAAACAAACCATCACGACGGTGAATAATAAAATCTTCACGCGCCAGGCGTTCATCCGCCTGAATTGTTCCTGAGAGAACGTCGGTAAACTGCGTCACCGGAGAACGCTGTATTAGCCGTACGGCGGCATTCTCAGGACCGTTGTGCCGCGTGCGGCAGTGGCCGTCATAAACGCCACCTACGCTCTGAATACGCGCCCGCGTGCAGGTGCAGTTATAGGAAAGGCCCTGTTCAGCAAGCCACGCCAGACGTTCACGGTAGGCATCATGGCGTTGAGACTGCCAGAGTACGTCGTCGTCCCAGTGAAGACCGTAATGTTCCAGCTGACGCAGAATAGTTTCTGCTGCACCGGGAACTTCACGCGGAGGATCGATATCTTCAATGCGGACCAGCCATTTACCCTGACGGGCGCGAGCCTGTAGGTAGCTGCCAAGCGCGGCAATTAATGAGCCGAAGTGTAATTCACCGGAGGGAGATGGCGCAAAGCGCCCGATATAGTGAGATTCAGACATATCAACGGTAACAAGGCGGGAGAGACTCCCGCCTTAGCAGAGTAGTGAGAGGGCAGGCGTTAGCCAGCCATCTGTTTTTCGCGGATTTCTGCCAGCGTTTTACAGTCGATGCACAGATCGGCTGTTGGACGCGCTTCCAGGCGACGAATACCGATTTCAACACCGCAGGATTCGCAGTAGCCAAAATCTTCGTCCTCGACCTTCTTCAGCGTTTTTTCGATCTTTTTGATCAGTTTGCGCTCGCGGTCACGGTTACGCAGTTCGAGGCTGAACTCTTCTTCCTGAGCGGCACGGTCAACCGGGTCCGGGAAGTTAGCAGCTTCATCCTGCATATGTGTAACGGTGCGATCGACTTCATCCCTGAGTTGATTACGCCATGCTTCAAGAATACGCTTGAAGTGCGACAGCTGGGCTTCGTTCATATACTCTTCGCCCGGCTTCTCTTGATACGGCTCCACCCCAGCGATGGCGAGAATACTCAGGGACGATGTTTTACGGTTTTGCCCTTCTTGCATGTTGCTTCTCCTTAACACGCACTATCGATCCCCGTGTTGGGGGAAAAATCAGGTCGCTATAAATAGCAGATGCTTTTCCGTATGGCAATTATCTAAACGTAACACTTGACAACCCTGTGAGGAAAAGCGTATTTGCGCACGCGGCCAGAACACTTATTAGTCAATCGTCTAATCCCTTATAAGACAATGGGAAGAGAGGATGTCAGAGTCATATTATCGGCAGAAAGTTCCGCTTTATAAGCGAAAATCTCTACCCCCTGCTTTTGTGCCTCATTCAACAATTGCGCGTATTTAGGATCAATATGACGGGCCGGGGAAAACCGTTCAATGGCTGAATGCAGAACCGCAAACAGCAACACGGCGCGCTTGCCCGCCGCCGCTACACTCATTAGCTCTCGCAGATGCTTCTGGCCACGTAGCGTTACCGCATCCGGAAAGAAGCCGTTTTCCTGTTCCGCTAACGTCACTGATTTCACTTCAATATAGCACTCAGGGCGGTCTTCCGCCTGTAACATAAAATCAATTCTGCTGCCTTCATCGCCATATTTCACTTCGCTTTTTTGCGTGCCGTAACCCACCAGTTCAGGAAGGATTCCATTTGTCAGGGCTTCCTTAACCAGCTGATTTGCGCGCAGGGTATTCACGCAAATAAATGCCCCGCTTTGCGTCTCGGTCATTTCCCAGGTATGGGGATATTTGCGTTTAGTATTTTCTGATGTGGAATACCAGACCGTGTCACCCGGCGTGGCGCAACCGGTCATGGCGCCGGTGTTAGGGCAGTGCAGCGTGAGCGTTTCGCCCTCAGGGGTGATCACGTCAGCGAGAAAGCGTTTGTAACGCTGGATCAGCGTGGCGGGCTGGAGTGCAGGGCTAAACTTCATCAGGATTCCTTAACGTGTCGCCCAGCGTCCAGCGCTGGAGCGGAGTATAGCGGGTGCGTCCTTGTACAAAGGCAGATTCGTACAGCGCAAATTCATTCACCTGAAAGGACCAGTGAAAGCCCGGTGGCGGGATGGCAACGGCCTGACCCGCATCGCGCAGCAGGGTAATGTGGGGATGAAACGGCTGCGGGCTCTGATAACAGCCGCTGCGCGCGGCCTGCGCCCGCAGCATGTTGGCGAGCTGTAGCAGTCCGCGAGGGGGCTGCCGCGTCCCCAGCCAGACCACTCGAGAGCGCAGCCATTGCCCGGCATCGTCAAGATGCAGCGTAAACCCCGGCTGCGAAATGCGTCCGGCCATTGCGCTTAACGCGCGCTGCTTTTCAGCGCTTACTTCACCAAGAAAGGCTAACGTCAGGTGCATATTGGCGGCGGCGACGGGGCGGCCCGCTTCCGCGGGGAAGTGGCTGGCGCGCCAGCGAACAATCTGCCGTTGAAGCGTGGTGGGTAATTCAATGGCGAAGAATAGCCGTTTTGACTCAGACATGCGCAAGACTCGGTAATGATATGCGCCGATGCTACAATGTACGCCGATTAATGTTAACCCTCTGGAGCCGTAAGTGTCCTCTTTGCCCGTCGCCGTCGTCCTTCCTGAGCTACTCGCAGCCTTAGAACATGCGCCACAGGTTTTGCTCAGCGCGCCCACCGGGGCGGGTAAATCCACCTGGCTGCCCCTGCAAATTCTGCGCGAGGGGAGCATCAGCGGGAAAATTATCCTGCTGGAGCCACGCAGGCTGGCGGCGCGCAATGTGGCGCAGCGCCTGGCGGAATTGCTGGATGAAAAACCGGGCGAGACGGTAGGGTACCGGATGCGCGCCGAAACCTGCGTTGGACCGTCCACGCGGCTGGAGGTGGTCACCGAAGGTATTCTTACCCGTATGCTGCAAAACGATCCGGAGCTGAACGGCGTCGGGCTGGTGATCCTTGATGAATTTCACGAGCGCAGCCTCCAGGCCGATCTGGCCCTTGCGCTGCTGCTCGACGTTCAGCAGGGGCTGCGCGACGACCTTCGGCTGCTGATTATGTCGGCGACGCTGGATAACGAGCGGCTCCGGCAGACGCTCCCTGACGCGCCGATGATCGCCTCTGAAGGGCGTGCGTTCCCGGTTGAGCGCCGCTATCAGCCGCTGCCTGCCCATCAGCGTTTTGACGAAGCGGTTGCCATCGCCACCGCCGAATTGCTCCGCCAGGAGCCCGGCTCGCTGCTGCTGTTTTTACCCGGCGCAGGCGAAATCCAGCGCGTACAGGAGCAGCTGGCATCCCGGGTGAACAGTGACGTTATGCTGTGCCCGCTTTACGGCGCGCTGCCCTTGGCTGACCAGCGCAAGGCGATCCTTCCCGCACCGGCGGGGCAGCGCAAAGTGGTGCTGGCGACCAATATCGCGGAAACCAGTTTGACCATCGAAGGCATTCGCCTGGTGGTGGACAGTACGCAGGAGAGGGTGGCCAGTTTTGATCCGCGTACCGGGCTGACCAGGCTACTGACGCAGCGCATCAGCCAGGCCTCAATGGTGCAGCGCGCAGGGCGAGCAGGGCGTCTTGAGCCGGGTATTTGCCTGCATTTAACCAGCGCCGAGCAGGCGGAGCGTGCGGCATTGCAGAGCACGCCTGAGATTTTACAAAGCGATCTCTCCGGGCTGGTGATGGATCTGATGCAGTGGGGCTGCCCGGACCCTGACCAGCTCACCTGGCTTAATCCTCCGCCTGTCGTCAACCTTTCCGCCGCGCGCAGCCTGCTGACCCAGCTTGGCGCGCTGGAAGGCGAGCGACTGACGGCGCGCGGTCAGAAAATGGCGGCGCTGGGCAACGATCCGCGTCTGGCGGCAATGCTGGTGGCAGCACAGGGCGACGATGAAATTGCCACGGCGGCAAAACTGGCGGCTATTCTTGAGGAGCCGCCGCGCGGTGGCAGCAGCGATCTGGGACAGGCCTTTTCACGCCATCAGGGAAACTGGCAACAGCGCGCGCAGCAGCTGTGTCACCGCCTGAAGAGCCGGGGAGGATCGCCTGACAGCGATAAAGTTATCCCTCTGCTGGCCCAGGCCTTCCCGGACAGGATTGCGCGCCGTCGCGGCCTGGATGGTCGCTATCAGCTGGCAAATGGGATGGGCGCGATGCTGGACAGCGATGACGCCCTGACGCGCCATGAATGGCTGATCGCGCCGCTCTTACTCCAGGGCAGCCACTCCCCTGACGCGCGTATTTTACTGGCGGTTGCCGTGGATATTGACGCTCTGACGCGTGCCTGCCCGCAACTGCTTCAGCAATCTGACATCGTGGAATGGGATGATGCCCAGGGCACGCTGAAGGCGTTCCGTCGTAGCCAGATTGGCAAACTGACGCTCGGGACGAAACCGCTGGCGAAGCCGTCGGAAGAAGAGTTACACCAGGCGATGCTGAACGGCATTCGGGAAAAAGGGCTGAGCGTACTGAACTGGACGCCGGAGGCCGAACAGTATCGCATTCGCCTGCACTGCGCCGCGAAATGGCTGCCGGAACAGGGGTGGCCAGCGGTGGATGATGAGACGCTGCTCGCGACGCTTGAACAGTGGCTGTTGCCGCAGATGAGCGGCGTACACTCGCTGCGCGCCCTGAAGGCGCTTGATGTTAAGGCTGCGTTACAGAATTTACTGGACTGGTCGTTACGTCAACGTCTGGATAGTGAACTGCCTGGGCATTACACTGTGCCAACCGGAAGCCGGATTGCCATTCGTTATCATGAGGATAATCCGCCGGCGCTGGCGGTTCGGATGCAGGAGATGTTTGGTGAGGCCACCACGCCGTCCATCGCTGAAGGGCGCGTGCCGTTAGTGCTTGAGCTGCTTTCGCCTGCGCATCGTCCCTTGCAGATCACCCGCGATCTGGGGGCGTTCTGGGCGGGGAGCTATCGTGAAGTGCAGAAAGAGATGAAGGGGCGATATCCCAAACACGTCTGGCCGGACGATCCGGCGAATACCGCGCCGACACGGCGCACGAAGAAATATTCGTAATGGGGAAAGTGCGGCCTGATGCCCTCACCCCGGCCCTCTCCCCGTGGGAGAGGGAGAAACAAACTTTGAGAGATTTCTTCTTTCACTGACCTGTGCAAGATAAGAAAATCTGGCCTTTGCGCCTGAATGTTGCGGAGAAAAAGCATGGCGGGGAATGACCGCGAGCCAATAGGACGTAAGGGAAAGCCGACGCGTCCGGCGAAAGAAAAGGTAAGCCGTCGTCGCCTCAGAGATGAGGAGTATGACGATGACTATGAAGACGATTATGAGGATGAAGAACCGATGCCGCGTAAAGGGAAAGGCAAAGGGCGTAAGCCTCGTGGGAAGCGCGGCTGGTTCTGGCTGCTGCTGAAGCTGTTCATTGTTTTTGTTGTCCTGATCGCGATTTACGGCGTTTATCTGGATCAGAAGATCCGCAGCCGTATCGACGGAAAAGTCTGGCAATTGCCTGCGGCAGTGTACGGCCGCATGGTGAACCTTGAGCCGGACATGTCCATCAGCAAGAACGAGATGGTGAAGCTGCTGCAAGCCACGCAGTATCGTCAGGTCACGAAAATGACCCGTCCGGGCGAATTTACCGTCCAGGCGAAAAGCATTGAGATGATCCGCCGTCCGTTCGACTTCCCGGACAGTAAAGAAGGGCAGGTGCGCGCGCGTCTGACCTTTGACGGCGATCGCCTGGAAACCATTGAGAACATGGATAACGATCGCCAGTTCGGTTTCTTCCGTCTCGATCCGCGTCTCATCACCATGCTGTCGTCCGCAAACGGCGAACAGCGCCTGTTCGTGGCGCGTAACGGCTTCCCGGATCTGCTGGTAGATACCCTGCTGGCAACCGAAGACCGCCACTTCTACGAGCACGACGGTATTAGCCTTTACTCCATTGGTCGTGCGGTACTGGCGAACCTGACCGCGGGGCGTACGGTGCAGGGGGCAAGTACCCTGACCCAGCAGCTGGTGAAAAACCTGTTCCTCTCCAGCGAGCGCTCTTACTGGCGTAAAGCCAACGAAGCGTACATGGCCGTGCTGATGGATGCGCGCTACAGCAAGGATCGTATCCTTGAACTGTACATGAACGAGGTGTACCTCGGTCAGAGCGGCGATAACGAGATCCGCGGCTTCCCGCTGGCGAGCCTGTACTACTTTGGCCGTCCGGTAGAAGAGCTGAGCCTTGACCAGCAGGCGCTGCTGGTGGGCATGGTGAAAGGCGCGTCGATCTACAACCCGTGGCGTAACCCGAAACTGGCGCTGGAGCGTCGTAACCTGGTTCTGCGTCTGCTGCAACAACAGCAGGTGATTGACCAGGAGTTGTACGACATGCTGAGCGCGCGTCCGCTGGGCGTTCAGCCGCGCGGTGGGGTGATCTCTCCGCAGCCTGCGTTTATGCAGATGGTACGTCAGGAGTTGCAGTCTAAGCTCGGAGATAAAGTGAAAGATCTCTCCGGCGTGAAGATCTTTACCACCTTTGACTCCGTGGCGCAGGATGCGGCAGAAAAAGCGGCGGTTGAAGGCATTCCGGCGCTGAAAAAGCAGCGTAAGCTGAGCGATCTGGAAACCGCGATGGTGGTGGTTGACCGTAACACCGGCGAAGTTCGTGCCATGGTGGGCGGTGCTGAGCCGCAGTTTGCGGGCTATAACCGTGCCATGCAGGCGCGTCGTTCGATTGGTTCACTGGCAAAACCGGCGACCTATCTGACCGCGCTAAGCCAGCCGAATCTTTATCGCCTGAATACCTGGATTGCCGATGCGCCAATTTCCCTGCGCCAGCCTAACGGCCAGGTATGGTCACCGCAGAACGATGACAGACAGTTCAGCGGTCAGGTGATGCTGGTAGATGCGTTAACCCGCTCGATGAACGTGCCAACGGTTAACCTCGGGATGGCGCTGGGCCTGCCAGCCATCACCGATACCTGGCAGAAGCTGGGCGTACCGAAAGATCAGCTGCACCCTGTTCCGGCCATGATCCTGGGGGCGCTTAACCTGACGCCAATCGAAGTGGCGCAGGCGTTCCAGACCATCGCCAGCGGCGGTAACCGTGCGCCGCTTTCCGCCCTGCGTTCGGTGATTGCCGAAGATGGTTCCGTGCTGTATCAGAGCTTCCCGCAGGCTGAGCGCGCTGTTCCGGCGCAGGCGGCCTATATGACGCTATGGACCATGCAGCAGGTTGTGCAGCGCGGTACCGGCCGTCAGCTGGGAGCGAAGTATCCGGGCCTGCATCTGGCGGGTAAAACCGGGACCACTAACAATAACGTCGATACCTGGTTCGCCGGTATTGATGGTCGTGAAGTGGTGATCACCTGGGTGGGTCGCGATAACAACCAGCCGACCAAACTGTATGGCGCGAGCGGTGCGATGTCGATTTACCAGCGCTACCTCGCGAATCAGTCTCCGGTGCCGCTGAACCTTGTTGCCCCGGAAGATATCGTCGATATGGGCGTGGACAGCTCGGGTAACTTCATTTGCGGCGGTGGCGTGCGTACGCTGCCGGTCTGGACGACCAACCCGGATGCGCTGTGCCAGCAAAGTCAGCCAGAAGAACCGACAGGTAACCCGTTCGATCAGTCTTCTCAACCTCAGCAGCCGCAGCAGCAACAGCCGCAGCAGCAGAATGAGAAGAAAGACAGCGACGGCGTCGCCGGCTGGATCAAGGATATGTTCGGCGGGAACTAACCGCTGCCACGTTAAAAAGCCGCTTCATCATGAAGCGGCTTTTTTTTCACTTCAGCTTCTTAATGCATCCTATAATCTCTCTCTTATTTTAAAAATAGTGAATTTGTTTTTAAGAAATAATTATGCTGTC
>NZ_JBLVXX010000074.1:0-11788 GCF_048283985.1 Enterobacter cloacae complex sp. 6730903
ACCGTCTGAATTTGCAGCGGGCTGGAGAAAGGGTCATTCTGAGAATGAAGATTCCGACGTTACTAACTGAGCGTTGTATCTAATCGTGGGGGCAGGTCAACCAAACCGTAACTAATTTAGCTCCTCCTGGGGCTATTTTTGTTGCGTACTTCTAATGCCAGATAGTATAAATCAGGCGGTTCATAGCTTACGGGAGATGAATGACAGGCTTTGCCTTCGTGTTGAAACAAAAATTTGTTTCTTCCTTCTTACTATATATAGGTGACCCCAAATGTCTAAAAATAAAGCTCGCAGTAAAGCCCTTCATCAAACCTTTAGTGAAATTATTCCAGAGATGGATAAGGCGCTAAACAAACAGCTCTTAGAAGTTCTGATGAAATATACAGAACGTGATAATGAACTGATTGTTATTTTGAATGAGGACGGCCCAAATATCATTGAACTTAAGTCTCTTAAGCCTGTGTCTTTGTTGGCCGAAAAGCTTTCTGCTTATTCAAGCTATTATCATGTGGATGTTGTGGAGCTCGTGGTCAAGAAAATTGATTTCGAAGGAGCTTATAAGCTTCTTAAAGCTTCCCCAGATGTACCACTTTTTAAAAGCTTAACTGAACTGGATAAATATCTTGTTGAGGAGTTTGAAAAATACGGATTAAATTCATTTCTTGACGTGGATAATCTGGATTACTCACTTGAAAAAGCCAGTGAACTCAAAAATGAGCAGTTAATAAATTGGGTTTCGGACATCATTTGCAAACGTGAAAAATTAACTTTACGTAAGCGTTTTGATGTCGCAGTAAAGGCCCACTACGAAAATGTAGAAAAAATGTATGATACCATTCGTCCGTTAATGAAAAAACTGGGTTTCCCAGAAGATCTCATGACGCACACCTTTAGTGAGTTAAGCGTTTTTGAAACTAAAGGATGGGACCATGCAATAAAATCGAAAATTGAGACTCTCGCTAAGCGTGAAACTCAATATTTAGATGATGCGGCTAAAGCAGAGAATCGACGTCTTGTAACAGAGAAGTTGGAGAACTCTTTAGCGATTGCACCAACTAAACCAACAAGAAATTGGTTACATATTGCCGGAATTGCCTGTTTGGTAGTCTGCACGTTCATGTATGTAACTAATAAATTTATTTAATCCTGTTAAGGGGGAACCCTAACGGGGCTTCTCTTTGAACAAATCGAGGAGCGGAAAATGTCATATCTTGAATATATCAATGAAGTAAAAGTGTCCGGGATAGTTATCAGTGCTGTGGAGAAAAAAATGACTGACCAGAGTATAGGTTTGTTAATAAAGCTCAAAAATAGGATGAAGACAGAAGTTGATGGTGAAATCACTGAGAGAGAATTTTCAGTTCAAATCAAGGTGTCGCCTGAAATGTATTCAACCTGTTTCACTGGTATAAATCAGGGTGATGAGTTGATGGTCTCCGGTTATATTGTTGTCGATACTATTATGATTGAAGGGAGAGAACATCCTCTTGACTACATGAGAGTGGTAGCAACAAGTAAGTTGGCTCACATACCTAAACCTCTAAAAGGTTTTGGACAAAGTAGCTTTAATCAGATCTGACATTAAACCCACCCTAAAGGGGAGAAATCCCTTCATGGGATTTCTCCTTTTGGAGTCCCCATGAAACAAAAATTTAGGGCTACTGCAATAAGTAGTAATCAACTTAGTTTTTTTTCTATATTCGATATAGATGAAGATGAAATAACGCAAATAGTTGATTCACCCAAAGAGCATTTAAATGATGCATACACGTCCGGATTAAACTTTAAATCAGATGAAAGTAACATTTCTGAGATAAATTATGATTCTGAAAGGCGTGAAAATCACCTTTATGAAAAATCCAAATTACTTAAAAATCAGATTTTGCATACAATTAATTTTGCAGCAGAAACAGATTATCTATATTCGGTTGAAGAATATAACCCAGATTTGGGTGGTCTGGTAATAGAATGGACCCCTGAGGATGTGTATGTTGTTTTTCTATCCGCTATGGAAGAGTCTTTGGAAATCATTAAAGAACTAGTGTTGAGGAGAAAGTTATTCTTCAAAGATGACAATGGTAATATCACAGTGAATCCACTTTTAGAAGCTGAAACACGGTGGTATATGTCAAAATCATTTGAATACACTTGTTTATCTCATGGACTTGATGCATGTGAATTTAGAGCGGAATTAAAATCATGGCTCTATTATCATTCGCATCGTTCGATTAGTGAAAACACGAAATTAGCTGAATGCAGGAATGATGATGAAATCATTTTGCATGATTGCAATGACGATATGGGCTGGGACATCTTCTTTGATCAGGATTATTTAATGTCAGAAAAAAAACTGGCTGTTAAATGGACTGACAGGGAAATTATGGATGTTTACATAAAAGCTTTTAAATCCACATTAGAGTTGTTTGACGAGCTTGTTTCATGTGATCTGTTAACTAAACGAAACGCTTTTGGCAAGTTAGAAATAAATCCAATATTCGAAAATCATTTTGAATGGATCATGTCTGAAGCTTTTGAAATAGTGGGAAATCATCTTGGTTATAATGTGCCTCAAATCAGGAAACTGATGGCAACTATTTGCCAAATGAATCTCAAATAAAATGCCACTGGCAAACATCTGCCAGAGGGCGGTGTTTGCATTTTACCGGAGTTAAAAATGTCTAATGCCGCTATGAAGTTAAATGAAACATCTTCTGATGCTTATGAAAAATTAGAAGCTCTTCTTTCCCCGGATGTTATAAAGTTAAAACATTATGTGGATAAAGGTGAGTATCTTTTAGTTCTAGCAAAGGACCTTTTTGGTATTCCAGAAATGGATCCAAAGATGGCTGTGCCTGTTTTCAAAACTAAAACCTCGTATCGAGCTCCGCTGAACAAAGACTACATACCAAATCCCCGAATACTTGAACAAGTGGTTAAACTGCTTATCAGTCCGGATATAGATTTAAGTGTGTGTCTTAAAGGTGAGTCCGGTTCTGGCAAGACTGAAATGGTAATGTACATTAGCCACATGATGAATTGGCCGCTGACAATTAAGCAGATCAACAGCAATATTCGAGTTGATGAGCTTGAAGGTGAGCGCAGTCTTAATGGTGGTAATACAGGTTTTGTACACAGCGATTTGGTAACGGGATTTCGTAATGGTCACCTCATTCTTCTGGATGAAGTGGACAAAATCGATCCTGATACGGCAGCAAAACTTCACATGCCCATTGAACGTAAGCCCTGGTCACTCAGTGCTAATGGTGGTGAGGTTATAACTGCTAATGGCTACACGCGATTTATTGGTACTGCAAACACAAACATGAGTGGAGGCGCTCGCCGGTTCGTTTCTTCTCAACGTCAAGATGCAGCTTTTATAAAGCGGTTCTTGATAGTTGAAATGGAGAAGCCCGACAAAGTTGCTTTAACCAATGTGCTTACTAAACGATATAGCTCTTTGCCTTTTCAGGTCATTGAGAAGTTCGTAAGAGTAGCGATTGCAGTAAATGACTCTGGTACAGAAGACAGTGTGATGGATATTCGTCAATTAGTAGCTTGGGTTGGCACGTCGATGACGTTAAAAACCTTTAGTCTTCTTGACACTTTCAAAATAGCTTTTGCTTCTGCTTTACCTTTACATGTGGTCGATCTTGTTCTTCAAGCTATAGATCTTTCTCTTGGCGAAGACAAGGATAAATCGCTGGAGTATTTCACAGCAAAAAAGTCGAGTTAGATGGGATTTGTTATGAAACCTCTGATATTTGTATCTCAGAGTTATCCCATCTTGAATTTAGTGCGTTTTTAAGTACGGATGGTGCTGCTACCATTGCTATAGCAAAAAACGGAACTAATTTTACTGGACTTATGCAACTGAATAACGACTATTCTTTATTGTTTTATCATGATGGTAAAATAAATATGGAAGGTCTAATTAAAGAAATGGAATTAAAAGGTTATATGTATCAGGGAGCAATGGGCAATGATGATGTTGCCGCTGAGTTTCCCGGTATTCTTTTAATTGCACCAGAGAAGCTTTAATATCAACCCTATCGGGAAATCTTTCCCGTTGGGGAGGGTTTCCCCTTTTTTTTGGAGAAACCCATGACTTTAAATACTTCAATGCTTAACAAAGTATCTGCAAAACAAATCTCTGAGAATTTTGCAAAATCATATCCAGATTTACTGGAAGGTGCAGTTATAACAAAAATTGAAATAAGTGGCTGTCAAGGATCGCGTCGAACCGATAAAATCGATTTGTCTTATGATGGAGATGATATTACGGATCAAAAAAGCGTATCTAAAAGCGAAGTACGTTGGATTGACATAAAAGCCCTTAGCTTCAAAAGTACGATTACCAGCAGAATATCAACCCTTTGCTCACGCTTGTGCATCCGCTATAGCAATATGTGGATTTTACCAGTTTCCAGTATGGAAGAGTTTCTGGAAGGGGCCCAAGAGATTGAACGAGAGTTTCAGGCAGGTATTCAAAACGTTGTAGACAATTATGAGATGCATATTGAGGCTGAAAAAAATAGAAGCCCAAGAATGTCTTCTTTGATTGATCAGTTGAAATTAACTAAAGATGATTTCATAAAATCCTTTAGATTTAATATTGCTCACTTTATTCCTTTTACGCCTATTAGCGTTGAAGGTGATGAAACCCAGGACTACTATCAGGAACAATTGATAACAGATCTGGCAGAAGAAGCAATGAGGGTTTATGAAAAAATTAGTAAAAATAATAATTTGCGCTCAAGTACTATTGACCGACTGAAGCAAATGCAAAATAAGATCATTAGCTTCATGTTTATACATAAAGAGGCGGCAGTACTTGCAGAAGCTATAAAACACATAATGAATAATTTACCTAAAGGTGCCATTTCTGAACCTCGCGACGTTGCGGTGTTACAGCAGTGGTTTTATTTCATGAGTGATGCTTCAATGTTAAAGCGTATTATTTCAGGAGAGCAAAAGGTTACTGACTGGTTGGAATCTATTACCAGATCATTTAATCAAAGCTCACAAACAGAACCGAACGCGCTACAGAACACAGGTATTGAAGCTATTTTAGATTCAACAAATGTGTTTCAGGTTGAACCTGTCGTAGAGAACGATATAAAAAACAGCACGTTTTCAAACACTGATTCTGTAGCTGAACCTGAGAAATCAGTTTCGCAACAGGAAGACAATGCTGAAAATGGTTTTGATATCGAGCTCAAAGGCTGGTAACTGTTTGCTTTATTAAAAACCCCAGATGGGTACTTCACCATCTGGGTGAGTACCCCTTTTTATAAAGAGGTATTCTATGAAATTAGATCTTAAATCATCGCCGCGCCATATTAAGCGTTTACAGAATATAGCAAAAGTCATTAGCGGCTTAGGCGATGTAAGAGTTGTAATAGACGACAATACCAAAGGACCGTATTTTGATCCTGTCAATAAAGTTTGTGTTTTACCAAACGGCGATTATAGCGATGATGACTTTGTCAGTCTGATTGAAGGTTTTACCTGTCATGAAGCTGGTCATGGTCGCTATACCGTCAGTGAGGTTTACAGTGACGCCTTTAATAGTGTTCTCATGTCATCTGAAGGGTTTACACGCTTCGATGACGGAATGAATGCAGAGTTTGAGAGCCTCGCTGAGAAACGTAAAGCTTATAGCAGGGCAAAACGTCTTACCGGGCTTATAAATCTGTTCGATGATGTACAGATGGAAGAGAAGGTTGGTAACGATTATCCGGATGCAAAGCGGCGGCTTGCAGCCACTTACGCACTGATGGTTAAAGCCGGAAGGATGACTCCTGATATATCTTCTCGTCCGGAAAATCCTGTCCTATTTATTGAGTGGTATCTGCTTAACTCATTGCGAGTAAAAGTCCTTCAGCAGGTAGGTCACAAAGAAACCCTCGATCCGTTTTTTGACTATGCCCAAAAGATACTTTCTCCAGTAATTTCTGATGTTGAGGAAATTTTTCATGATGCTCTTGGTTGTGAAAATACTCAGGGCTGTGAATCCCTTGCTCGTAAGACCCTGGCTCTTTTAGAGAGACTGCGGGATGAGGCAAAGGAACAACAGCAGCAGACAGAGCAGGAGGAGCAGGAGGCATATGATGAATCCGAGACCGATACCGATACCGAATCAGAAGATAAATCGCTTACGTCGACTGATAGTCGTGAGGATGATTCTGAGGACGATAGTGAAGGTCAGGCAGATACTTCCGATAACGCTGATCTTGCTCAAGAGGGATGTTCTGAGCCTTCAGAACTTGCTGAAGATAACGAGGGAAATAATGAACCCACCGGTGGCAATCCCACGGGTGATAACATTATTGAAGACGATACTGATGCGATTAACCCTTCCGAGAGTGAATCAGATGAAGCCAGTTCGACTAACGTTGAAGATGAAAGTAACTTTTCATCGGCTCAATGGGAGATACTGGCAGATTTGTTGGATGCCTTTCTTAGCAGTGATGAGGATAGCGAAGATTATCACGATGCTTTGGCTAAAGAGATTGAAGGTATTGCATCAAAAGTATCCGATGACGTGAAAGCCGAATTCGGTGCTTCTGAATGGGATATCCCTGATCTCCTTATCGATTTGAATGTTTACAATGAGGCTTTGTCTCTGAGTCATTCAATCGGTAGCGACTTGTCTGTTTTACAGCAGGTTAAAATGCGTGGCCGAAACAAAACTCATGAGCGTGGAATTACCTTCGATGGAAATCGATTAATTCTGTCACAAATGGGAGTTCGTGATGTCTTCAGAGCTCAAAGCGAATCTAAAAATAGAGGGCATGTTGGCCTCGTATTAGTTCGTGATATTTCAGCGTCAATGGCTAATGATGAAAGATATATTCATGCCATTAAGTCAGATCTTGCTTTATCGATGGCCGCTGAAAGTTTGTCAAAAATGCATGTCTCCAATATAGTTTTTCCCTTCAAGGAAAGTGAATTTGAGATTATCAAAACGTTTGATCAAAGCGTTGAGGAATCTCTATCGAAATTCACTCTTGGATGTAAGGGTTATTATACCCCTACGGGATCTGCTTTAATGGCAGCTGTTGATCTGTTACTTGACAGCCAATTCGATAGGAAAATAATTTTTCTTATAACTGATGGTTATCCGAATAAATCGGAATTTACTATCGTCGAAGTTATGGAAAAGGCTAAATGTAATGGAATAGAAATCGTTGGTGTTGGTATTAAGACTGATGAAATAATTGGTTTTGAAACGGACACTTTCGTAACAGTTGATGATACTTCTTTATTGTCTATTGAAGTCAGTAAGCTAGTTCATCAAATACTTTCTTAATAAACTCTACCCAATCGGGGCAAAAAGGCCCCGGTGGGTCTTTTTGCTCCATGAAGGAATAAGGAGCAAAATATGACTCAGATAAAAACTTACCGTGTAGAACATGAAAAAGTCGGTGCGATGCATAAAGTCCGTATTTTCGGACGTGTTGGTGAAGTTATAAGCAATGATAGCCCTCAGGAAAGAATCTTCCGCGAAGTCACTATAGCGGAGGGTAATAGCCAGCAGGCTGCGTTACTTGTAGATAACTACATACAGCGTCTTGAGAATAATGGCTTCACGACTGAAGCATAAATGTTGAGGGCCCCCGGGCCCTCTTTCTTAAATTCTGCGTTGTGGGTTTCTCCCTGTCTTCTGCACCGCAGAAGGCATTGAGAAACTCACAATGCCAGATAAGAGAGATCATCATGACTTATGCATCCCCGGCTCTTCGTCGTAAACCACAGGAAGTATCTGAACACTTTATTAAACTCGTTCATGCTCGAATTGCTGAAGTGTCTGGCTGGAAGTATATATTCGAAAGAATACCTGCTTTCAAAGACGCTTGTGCAAAAGCCCCGAGCCAGGTTCCTTGCCCGTTTACTGGCGCAGGGAAATCGAAGTTTCGTTTCCGACAAAAAGACCTTTATACCGGATGTGCGATCCATAATGACTTTCCGGTAAATGAGTTTTGCGACGGAATTGATGTTCTGGCGAAATATTATGAATTAAGTAAAACGCAGACTTGCAAAAAGATTCTCTCAGATTTTTTCGGGATGGATCTGCATGCTCCGTTAACTGACGCCGACATTGAAAATGAACGACGCTATAAATCAGCAGTTCGTGCCACAGAAACTCTTGACCGAGAGGAAGTGGCAAAGCGAATGCGAAAACTTGATGTGATGTATCACTATACCGGTGAAATAAAGCCTAATACTCCTGTTGCTTTGTACCTCCGTAATCGTGGGATCTCCCGCTTACTGAGTCACTTACCAAAGGATTTAGGCTTTAATAACCGGATCTACTATTGGGATAAAGATAAGCAGAAATCGATTATCTATCCGGGAATGATTGCAATCTATCGTGACACCCGAGGTCGGCCTCTGACTATCCATAGAACATACGTAGACAAAAACGGTGATAAGGCACCTGTAGAAAATCCAAAGCTGATGATGAAGCCTCCTGCCGATATGACAGGTGGCTCAATTCAGTTGTTTGACCCTCACTATGATTCAGGTAGTTCGACCTGGACACTGGGAGTGGCTGAAGGGATCGAGAATGCGCTTTCTGTTGTAGAAGCGACTTCAACACCATGCTGGGCAGCCAGCTCCGCATGGTGCCTTGAAAACGTTACTGTTCCTGATTTTTTACTGCCTCCGCCGGATGTAAAATATATAAACTTTTATATCTGGGCGGATAAGGATATTGCTAACTCACAAGGCACTCGTGCCGGTATCGAAGCTGCTCAGCGACTTCAAAGCCGCATGGTTGAGTTTTTGGCTAAACGATATCCCGCATCAAAGCTGACAATTGAAGTCTTCGAACCAGCACAAGATATTCCTGATGGGAAAAAGGGTATCGACTGGAACGATGTTCTCCAGTTAACAGGGCAGGATGGATTCCCGATTCACTGGGCTCCTGAATGTCTTAATCAGCTGTAACAACGATAACTCCCCCGCATTTTGCGGGGGGGGTTATCTTATCAATATTATTTTTTAAATTGTATTGATAAGATAACCGCTTTCCTTCGTGATAATTACCTGCCTTTAAGGTCTTTTCACGGCTGAGATGCTTGCTCAGTTAAATAAATGTGCGGTACTACTGGCTATGGTCGGTTGTATGACATGGTTATTCCATAAACTATTAAAACCCATAACGGGAGTATTACCGTTATGGTGATGCTCGTCGTTTTACATCGGAGAGCATTTTAATGAATTTTCAAACTAACGAAGTTTTTAATAAATTTGCTGCTGTTATAAAATCGCGCATCGTCAATGAACCATCGTCATGCTATTTGCTGCATGATAATGAGATAGATATAACGATTTTGAAACATGGCATATTAGAAAATGACAGAAACCTGTTGTACGTAGTTCGTCCTTCAGGAACGTGTTTGTTGCGTTGTGACAAATATTTCTATCCGAAATATTATCTTCGTTGCCGTGGAGATTATAAGTCATTCATATATGTCCATCTTGATCTACATAGTGGTGAAGCTAAAGAAATCACATGGGAGCAAGCAGACGATATGCTGTCTAGTCCAGGAAAACCCCCATTAAAAGGAAATCTTGGACGATTTGAGTATATAAAAGTTGTGGTTGAGGACCTTCGTATTCGAGGTTACGCTGATTATCTTCCTGCGTATAATCTTGATGACCTTCGCCGTTTTGCCTTACAGGACGACCGCCCATCCCTTGTCAGATACATTGACAATGTAATGGCAACGGTCTGATTGGTTGCTAATTGATTTACATATTTTCCCTGATGGCCAACCTGCATCAGGGAGGCCTCAATAACGACTGGAGGCTGTATGAAGTTAGCTACGGACCTGGTAAAAGCTATTTTGATTAGAAATGGTGTTGAACCAGTAAATATAAGCGAATCATCTAAATTATCTTTGAAACAACCACTGACAGAACTTAAATTCAGTTTATATTTGCGAACTGAGCATTTATCTCACTTCCTACCCGGTTATGTTTATTCTATAAAAGAATGTCCACTGTCATATGACATCGGGATCGAAATTCAGAAAATCTTCGAAAGTTTACATTTGTTAAACGAAGAATTTGAATCCCTCGGTTTTGTTTCTGTATGGATAGAAATGCATCAAAGCATTTTTGAACAAAGTCGGTTTAAGAAAAGTAACTTTACTTTTCGGGAGGAAGAGGTCGAGCTTGCTAAAGGGCTTGTTTGTTCTCACAATTCACAAATAAGTAATGCGGCTTATTTCTGGCTTCAGCACTTTGAGGAGTTTATGATTTATGTTCGTAATAAGCTTATCGACCTCTTTCGAGAGGCCTATGACCTGATCCTTGGAATGCAGCAAGTATTTTTCATTCGGGAAAAGGAAGAGCTGTTGAAAACTATAAGTTATGGGGATGACCTGTATGAGGTGAAATTAATGGCGGCTGAGCTTTACTCTATCGAACAGAACTTAAAGTGTTCTGAATCGATAAGTACAAAATCTCAAGCTTCGGCATATATTAACCGCATCCGTGAGTTTGTGCGTTCGGGGTGGAGGCAGGGCTATATAGTCTGCCATCATAAGCGAAGTAATCAAATCTCATCATTGTCATTACCGATGTACTTGAAAGATACGTCAGGCCGAAGTGCTCGAAAGCGAGTAAAACGTCTTATATCTTCTACAGTTTGTGGTAGAAATAAAGATTTAGGTCTTACAGATTTTTAATTAAATTATACCCATGTGGGGATCACACCCCATATGGGAGTGATCCCTTTTTTATTGAGAGAGGATCACATGAAAATTATCGAAAAAATCATTAATGCCTTTTTGGTTGTTCAACATAAAAAAATACAGGTTAAAAACATTACATTTTTAGACAATGGGCAGGGCATGTTCTCTGGTATGTCTTTTGATGCTGATGTTTCACTGGAGTTTATGTATGAATCAGCAAAAGCATATAGTTCTTGTTTCTGTGATATTCCCTTTCCAGGTTTTGAAGATGCAAATCTGGAGGAAATTACGAAATTTCAATTAGATGCTTTGAAGCAAAGAAAGAATCATTCTTTCATTGTTAACCATTTGAGGTTTCCTATAGTTTTAAGGGAAGGGTGCAAAATCGAAAGAGGAGAAGTCTATTCAATTTCGAATTGCACTTATAATAAAGAAAGATTGCAGTATCTTTTTTCTCAGGATATTTACGGTAAGTTGTATAATTCCTTAGAGAAAGAATTAAGCTCGTTTTTCTCATTTATCAATGTTGAGGTGCACGAGTTGTTAAAAGATGCTGTATGCTTTGCATTAAAAATCCTGAATAAGATATCTTTGGATACACCTGAAAGACTTATTAAAGCTTTTAATTATCGTGACTGGTATTGTAGTTACGATGTTGAGCTTTTTAGGAAAGGCTTACCTGGTCATATTCTGGAAGAGCTCATTGCTCCAGATATCTTACTTTCAGACCTTAACGGTTGTAGAAAAATACTTAGAAATGCAAAACGATTTCTAAATGGACATACAAAAACCAATTGTGTTTATATTAAATATGAATGGTGGTTGGGGCCTGTGGATACCTCACACTCAGCTAAGTTGATGTCTGACAAAGAAATTAACAACCGAAGTGACTTGAAGAATTTTTCAAAGGTCTTTTTCAAAGAGTGTTTAAGTTCTGGTAAGTCGGAATATGAAAACCATCTTAGTGAAAAAGAACATGCGCTTCGCTACAATTATTAATTAAAATTATTTTCTCCCATAGGGATTTCTCCCTTTGGGAGAAATCCCTCTATTAAGAGGGTATTTAAATGAATGCGATACAA
>NZ_JBLVXX010000075.1:0-9646 GCF_048283985.1 Enterobacter cloacae complex sp. 6730903
CTATTTAGAAACAATAGAATATGTACCATAAGGTCCAAATTATCTCCTGGACCTTATCAGCTTGGGAAATGCTTATCAATTCAATTGGCATTCATGCCACTAATCACGTCCGCAACTTAACATAATTATCAAAAAATTCAGAAAACGAAGGACTTATAATGTTCGTCGTATTCTTGGAAAACAGATCATAATTAACAACCCTTCCAAAATCCTCACCACCAGAATCTATACACCAGCAAACCTCATCATCTTTTAGATATATAACAGCATAATTTTCAGGGAGTGAAAATTCATTGCGGCAATATATTGTATCGTAAAAAACAGCACCTCCTGACTCTTCAAGAGCATTATTATCCACTATTCCTGAAATCTCCTCTCCAATCACCCCTCCGCCCCCAACCAAAAGTAAGAACTCTCGAAAATCATGAGGGAGTTTAATGCCAAGGTTATTTTCAAGTAAGTCAATCTGTTCTATATCAACTTGACCTAACCAAAAAACTTCGTCTGTCGCATTATTGTTCAAATATTCAATTGCAGTTTTGATAGTCATCATTTTTACATCCTATTAAAAATCTAATGCTCTCAACTTCCAATACGCACTTCTGAATCTGTTGTACTGTCTATCAAGTTCAGGAGTATTTCTAAAACTACCACCGTTCGCGATTAATCCATGCAATTGCTTATGATACAGCTTATACATAGATGATAGAATTTCCATCATTGGTCCAGGTTCTTGTCCAAGAACGTGATGAAGATTGGCAAGGCCTTTCATGGAACAATGTTTCTTGATTGGGAGTTCTGGCATTGTTCATACGCAAGCCTTGTTGGAGCCTGCTGCGCTACCCTATAATTATCCATTTATACTAAATTTTAATCTTTCCATTCTATGTATATACCGCAATCAAAGGATCTTTCATTTGATTGCACTGTTAGCTCACCCCATTCAAAGTTCCATGTGACTCCATAAGGGGGGGCACTTATCTTTACCATTTTTTCTTTGGAAAGTTTATTTTGAATCCAGTCTGTCAATCTTCTTTCTTCATCTTTAAGGTTTTTTAACGATGCTCTAAGTTCCCAATCTTTAAGTGTTTGATAGAAATCCCCATCTTTACTTGTGAGAAAAAGAGATGAATTAAATGAAAAAATAGCTGGTCTAAACTCCACAATAAAGTTCTGCCCTTCCCATTCAATATCATCTTTCGCAAAATAAAATTTACCTATCCTAGTGAATTCAGAATGGGCTTTGTAAAATTCAGAAGAAGTAAAATTTTCAAAAGAACCAAGTTCAATAGAGTAGCCATCAATTTCAATGTTTCCATCTTTAAAATTTAATGTCATTTTTTTCATATATCTATCACCTTACCAGGAATTAATTTACTACGTGCTTCTTCAGGTATATAGATTTGCATCCCCCCACCTTTTCCGTATTGCGGATTCGCATTAGCACGACAACTAGCAACAAATATATCCTCAGAAACATAACATGCCCTAACCTTTGTTCGCAATGGGATATCTGGATTAAGTTTCACCTGTAACGCTTCATGATATCCTAATGAATCACCTTTATATTGCCTAACTGTAGGATGAGTTACGGTATATGCAGGTAACTGATCACCATTTGGATGTAATGCATAAAGGATTGTTCCTTTTTTAAGCGTTCTATTCGAGTAACTATCGATTCCTTTATAGTCTTTATTATGAGGACCTTGCCATTGAGTCGCTTCTTTAGAAGGATCCTTACATTTACGGCTCAACCTCCAAGGATTCCCCCACCCCAGCGCATTCGGCGCATACTGGTAAAGGTTTATCCCCCCCGCCAGCCCTATCGGGTCCTGCTGCGTAAACCGTCCGCAGTCCGGGTCGTAATACCGGCACAGATTGTAGTGCAGCCCTGTCTCACGGTCCAGGTATTGCCCCTGCATGCGCAGGTTCTGAGAATATCCTGATACCTTCGTCTCGCTTTCCCGTAGCAGCTTGCCCCAGGCGCTGTTCACCCCTTCCCAGCGCACCTGCCCTTCGCTATCCGTCATCCGCTCCGGCGTGCCGTTGGGCTGACAGTGGAACCAGAAGATCTCCGGGGCATCAACGCCGTCAATACGCGCCAGCGGATCGTAGCTGTCCTGATCGCTGTAGACGTAGGTCAGCGGCACATCCCCGTGCACTTCCTGCAACAGCCGGAACCCTTCCCAGACAAACCGGGTGGTGACTGGCTTACCGGTTGGCTGCCCAAACAGCATCTGGCGTCGCGTTTTGCTGATGCGTCGCCCGAGCGGGTCATAGCGGAAGCTGACCTGCGTCTGCGGCCTGTTGCGGTCCCGCGGCTGACTGATGACCTCCGTCAGGCGATGCTCGCCGTCGTAGCGGTAGTGCCAGCGAATGACGTTCAGCTGCGTCAGACGGTTGTGCGTGACCTTCTCAGCAGAGTCTTCAAGCGGTAAAGGTTCTGTAGAGGTAGCGGTTTACGCCGCGGTTGAATCCGATATCGCTGAAATCATCGACGGCGACCATAAAGAGTTCATGGCCGAGCGGGGGCTGAACCGCGTGATCCGCGCGGGCTATGAGCTGCTCAGCCTGCAAACCTACTTCACCGCGGGCGTGAAAGAAGTGAACGCGTGAATCATCCCTGTCGGTGCGACTGCGCCTCACGCGGCCGGTAAGATCCACACCGACTTTAAGAAGGGCTTCATTCGTGCGCATTCTATCGCGTTTTAAGACTTTATCACCTGCAAGGGTGAGCAAGGCGCGAAAGAAGCAGGCAAGATGCGTACGGAAGGGAAAGATTACTTCGTTAAAGAGGTTCATGTGGTGAACTTCTTGTTTAACGTATGATTTTTTTTCATTCGATTTAGTTATTATTAACTTTAAAAAAAACCCTCTTTTAGAGGATTGTATTTTTTCCCTCCCCAAGGGTCGTCTAATAAAAACTTAGCAGGGATTGCTTCTTTTTCAGGCACAAGAGTAAAATTATAATAAATCTCGTCCCCTTCACAAACCTCATAAAAGAGCGAATAAATCTTGCCGGTTACGTTAATGCTTACATCAAATTTCTCTGTCGCAGATGCGATCTGGATCTTATTTTTATCCGTAATAAAAAATGGAACAACAATGCAGCGTTGTGCATTTCGATCTAATTTAAAAGCATTATCTATTTTGATATTGACGTTTGCTCCAAATGCGTCCTCTGGTAATGGATCGAATATAACATAATCCTTGTGTAAAACAGCGCCTTGAGAAACATTACCTTTTCCCCACTGACTCAGCTTTTCGTCATAGTCTCTGGATCGTAACAATATTTGACTATGTGAAATTAGCAGATCTACTGTTTGCATGATCTTATCACTCATTATATTCCCTAGACTTTTATTCTTGTTCCATATGATTGTTATGGAAAAACATTACCAATACTCGAACCTGCACCAAAATTACTGCTTTTAGATATCAGTTATAAGTTGTGCCGTGCCGTTGGATTGGCAATGGACCCAGAAGATATATGAAGCATCAACACTATCTACACGCGCCAGCAAATCGTAGTTGTCCTGACCACTTTCGTCGACGTAGGTGAACAGCACATCCCCGTGCGCTTCCCCCAGTAGGCAGTCATTTCCAGACACACCGGGTGGTGATGGCTTGCCGGTTGGCTGTCCGCCCAGCTTCTGGCGTCGCGTTTTACTGATGCGGCGACCGAGCGGATCGTAGCGGAAGCTGACCTGCGTCTG
Organism: Enterobacter cloacae complex sp. 6730903; assembly: GCF_048283985.1. NCBI lineage: Bacteria > Pseudomonadati > Pseudomonadota > Gammaproteobacteria > Enterobacterales > Enterobacteriaceae > Enterobacter > Enterobacter cloacae complex sp. 6730903. Next base: position 3,717 of record NZ_JBLVXX010000075.1, read on the forward strand.
CGGTTTGTTGCGGTTCCTCGGGTTTGGCCGTTATCCTTCTCTACAGTGCAAGCATGGGTATTATAACGCCAGCGAATATCATTCAGCTGCGCCAGGCGGTTGTGCGTAATGTTCTCAACAGAACCTTCGAGCGGGTTAGCGGCTGCATCCCAGATCCCCTGCTCCTCTCCGGCCAGCGTGCCGTCCTGAACCAGGAGACGCCCGGCACTGTCTGTCGTACTGCCAGCGGTACCATTTGAACGGGTTATCGTCCCGCTCTTCGCGCACCAAGTTATTGCGGTAGTAGTAATCCCTGCGGCGCTGCGACGGGCGCTGGGTATTTTACTTACGACAGTGGATGTCATGACTCCAGAGAATGCTTACCCAGGGTTTTATGTAAAGTAAATAATCCGAGGGATCAACCCTAACCCACACTTCAGCGTTTTATTTTTTGTGGGTTCCAATCAGAGTAATCAGCAACACGGATTTCATTAAGAACAAGATCTAGTGGAACATGTGCAATGCTATCTGCAATTTCATCATATGGCGCTGGCAACTCGAATGAAAAACCAAAGTCGTCATTTATAATAAAACAGCCATTAAATATACGCTGTTTGTAAGTCAACCCTATTATTTCCCCCATCGTTTGGCCTGTTTGTAATATTTTATTATACCTCCCCTTATAGTTTACGTTACAACCAATAGAAATGATCGTTCCATCTTCAAGGGTAGCGATTGTCATTGTGTCATCTACAATATAAGCAAGCCTTTTTTTATCATCAGGCAAGAAATAATCAAAGTAAGTTACCTTATAGCCAGCATATAACTCGCTTATGTACTTACTGATATTATCCCCCAAAAAAACGTTACCTAGTGCTCTTCCTGATAAAATATCAGCATTAAAATCAATCATTTTACCCCCCCCATTAAGTAAAACTCCGTCAACATAAACAGGTGAATCGGTTATTAAATCATAATTTTTAAACTCTCCATGACCAATTCTCCCATATACTACATCAGCACCATCAACTTCGCGATAAAATTTCCAGTAATCATTACCATGAATATTAGGTTGAGTTGGAGTCCCTCCGGGATGATAATCTAATTTGTACGTAGTACCTGATTTTGTTGTTTTGACATATTGAATATGTTGGATAGCTCCTGGTTTATTGGCTTGTGGATATGTTCTCGTCCAACCTTTGGATGTCAAAATATTATGAACATCAGCGTTTTTTTTCCCTGTTAATCTATCCACCCATCCTTGTGTTATACGATCTTTTTGAGAAAAACCACATTTTAACCCCCACGGATCCACCCACCCCAGCGCGTTCGGCGCATACTGGTAAAGGTTTATCCCCCCCGCCAGGCCTATCGGGTCCTGCTGCGTAAACCTTCCGCAGTCCGGGTCATAATACCGGAACAGATTTTAGTGCAGCCCTGCATCACGATCCAGGTATTGCCCCTGCATACGCAGGTTCTGGGAATATCCTGATACCTGCGTCTCGCTTTCCCGCAGCAGTTTGCCCCAGGCGCTGTTCACCCCTTCCCAGCGCACCTGCCCTTCGCTATCCGTCATCCGCTCCGGCGTGCCGTTGGGCTGACAGTGGAACCAGAAGATCTCCGGGGCATCAACGCCGTCAATACGCGCCAGCGGATCGTAGCTGTCCTGATCGCTGTAGACGTAGGTCAGCGGCACATCCCCGTGCACTTCCTGCAACAGCCGGAACCCTTCCCAGACAAACCGGGTGGTGACTGGCTTACCGGTTGGCTGCCCAAACAGCATCTGGCGTCGCGTTTTGCTGATGCGTCGCCCGAGCGGGTCATAGCGGAAGCTGACCTGCGTCTGCGGCCTGTTGCGGTCCCGCGGCTGGCTGATGACCTCCGTCAGGCGATGTTCGCCGTCATACCGGTAATGCCAGCGGTACCAGCTGAACGGGTTATCGTCCCGCTCTTCACGCACCGGGTTATTGCGGTAGTCGTAATCCCAGCGGCGCGGCGACGGACGCTGGGCATTGCTGGTAAAGACGTCCCGGCGATGCAGGCGGCCAAGACGTTCGTATTCGCTGCGGTTGGTCAGCAGCCCCTGGGTGCGGCTGGTCTCACGGAGGAGCTCGTCGCGGGTATTCTGACAGCTTATTGAGGGTAAGATTCAGCAAGGAGCGTAAGAGGCAGCCCGAATGTGAGCTGAAGGTAAAAATTACATCGTTAAAGATGGCGATGTGATGAACTTCTTGTTTAACGTTTGATTTGTTTTGAATGAAAAAAATCCACGCTTTGGCGTGGATTTTTTATTCCGAGATTAATTCCCCGATCAGTATTAAATTTAAAAAACCCCTTCTTTAAGAGGATGGTCTTTTATTCCTCCCCAAGGGTCATCTAGCAAAAACCTAGCATCAATAGCTTCTTTTGTCGGTACAAGAGTGAAATTATAGTAAATTTCTTCTCCTTCACAAATCTCATAAAAGAGTGAATAAACTTTATCGTTCACATCAATATTTAAATCGAATTTCTCAGTTGCAGAAGCGATTTGCAGCTTATGTTTATCCGTAATGAAAAATGGTACAACAATACAGCGCTGAGCATTTTCATCTAATATGAAATCATTCTCTATTTTGATATTGACGTCTGCTCCAAACGCGTCCTCTGGCAATGGATCGAATATAACATAATCTTTGTGACGTACAGCACTTTGCGAAACATTTCCTCTCCCCCACTGACTCAGTTTCTCATCATAGTCTCTGGATCGTAACAAAATTTGACTATGCGAAATCAGCAGATCAACTATTTGTATTTTTTTATCATTCATTACATTACCTCGACTTTTATTATCGTTCTAACTGAAAGTTCTGATAAAAGTTTACCAATACTTGAACCTGTACCACAGTTACTGCCCTTCGATATCCGTCATCGGTGCAGTCGAGTTGGCATTGGAACCAGAAAATGTACGGGGCATCGATACTCGCCAGCGAATCGTAGCTGTCTTGATCGTTGTAGAAATAGGTAAACAGAGCATGCCTATGCACTTCCTTCAGCAGACGGTTATGGATTATCTTCTCAGGAGATCCTCCGTTCGAATTCCCAGCAGCATCCCAACACCACTGCTCCGGTCCCTCAGCGTGCTATCCTGAACGAGTAGTTGCCGGCGCTATTGTCCTAGTTGAAAGGGTTTCCGCCCGCTTTTCCCGCACCAGGTTATCGCGGTAGCCGTAATCCGAGCGGAGAGATCAGCGGCGCAGCACTGGGTGCGAAAGGTAAAGATTACATCATTAAAAATTACGATGTGATGAACTTATTTTTTATGTTCGATTTGTTTGAAAGAAAAATCCACGATTTAACGTGGATTATCCCAATATACCGAACTAAGTTGTTTAATAAATAAAAATCATTATAGCATAAATATGCTATCACTTTCTTTATCCATGTCTAGGCTTCCTAACGCTCCAAGAACTAAAGAGTAAATCTCATCAGTACCTTTGCGCAAATTCAAAAAGTACCCAAGATCACCATCTTGACCAATCAATAAAACGTCAGGCTCAACCTCTTGAATTGTATATGTATTATTTCTTTCAAGTAAATCAAAACAATTGAAAACATATAGCTGGTCACCATTTGCTCGTTGAATTTCATAAGAGTCAGTGTCCTTGACGTTTTCAATCATAAAGCGCTTATATTCAGAAGGTAAAGACATGCGCATGATTTTTTCAATTTCATCTAGCTGATCAATTAAATCCTGTTTTTCCATATTGGCTTACCTGTAAATGAATAAGTTATATATCAAAATAAATGTTACTACTATTAGACTCTCTCAATTGGTCAAAATATTTATACGAGTCACTAATCGATTTCCTTGCCTGCTGCTTTGGAACACCTGCATCAATCATTTCTTTGTAACTGATATGAAACTCTTGTTTCAATGTTGTATCCCAACCTCCCGGTAAAGCTCTACGAGTTCTTTGAGCAGAACTTATATTAGCGTGTGGACTGCCTGATGCGGATTTAAGTAACGTAGCAGGTGCAGTATATCTCTGGTAACCGTTAATTCTTTTCTTAGCCCAAGCATCTTGTATTGGATGGTGACTTTGTACAAACCCATCATTTTTACTATTTGTGTGGCCCGACGCCCTGTTTACACCAGGAGAAAGATTACCATGTGGATCAACATCACCCGTTTTATATCCGTTCGGTGCTTTACATCTCGACAACCCCCACGGATCCACCCACCCCAGCGCGTTCGGCGCATACTGGTAAAGGTTTATCCCCCCCCCGCCAGCCCTATCGGGTCCTGCTGCGTAAACCGTCCGCAGTCCGGGTCGTAATACCGGCACAGATTGTAGTGCAGCCCTGTCTCACGGTTCAGGTATTGCCCCTGCATACGCAGGTTCTGAGAATATCCTGATACCTGCGTCTCGCTTTCCCGCAGCAGTTTGCCCCAGGCGCTGTTCGCCCCTTCCCAGCGTACCTGCCCTTCGCTATCCGTCATCCGCTCCGGCGTACCGTTGGGCTGACAGTGGAACCAGAACATTTCCGGGGCATCAACGCCGTCAATACGCGCCAGCGGGTGGTAGCTGTCCTGATCGCTGTAGACGTAGGTCAGCTGCACATCCCCGTGCACTTCCTGCAACAGCCGGAACCCTTCCCAGACAAACCGGGTGGTGACCGGCTTGCCGATTGGCTGTCCGCCCAGCACCTGGCGTCGCGTTTTGCTGATGCGGCGACCGAGCGGATCGTAGCGGAAGCTGACCTGCGTCTGCGGCTTGTTGCGGTCCCGCGGCTGGCTGATCACCTCCGTCAGGCGGTGCTCACCGTCGTAGCGGTAGTGCCAGCGGGTCTGGCCGTTATCCTTCTCCACGGTGCGGCCGTGGATGTCATAGCGCCAGCGAATGCCGTTCAGCTGCGACAGGCGGTTGTGCGGGATCTTCTCAGTAAAATCTTCGAGCGGTGAAGATTCTGTAGTGGTGGCGGTTTGCGCCACGGTTGAATCCGATATCGCTGAAGTGAACGACGCCGATCGTGTAGATTTCATGGCCGAGCCGGGTCTGAACCGCGTGATCCGCGCGGGCTATGAGATGCTCAGCCTGCAAACCTACTTCACCGCGGGCGGAAAGAAGTGCGCGCGTGAAACATCCCTGTCGATGCGACTGTGCCTCAGGCGGCTGGTAAGATCCACATCGACTTCGAGAAGGCTTCATCCGTGCACAGACTATCGCGTTTGAAGACTTCATCACCTACAAGGGTGAGCAAGGTGCGAAAGAAGCAGGCAAGATGCGTGCGGAAGGGAAAGATTACATCGTTAAAGATGGCGACGTGATGAACTTCTTGTTTAACGTTTGATTTGTTTTGAATGAGAAAAATCCGCGCTTGGGCGTGGATTTTTTTATTTCGATTTAGTAATTATTAACTTTAAAACACACCCTCTTTTAGAGGATTGTCTTTTTTCCCTCCCCAAGGGTCGTCTAATAAAAACTTAGCAGTGATAGCTTCTTTTTCAGGCACAAGAGTAAAATTATAATAAATCTCGTCCCCTTCACAAATCTCAAAGAAGAGCGAAAAAGTCTTACCGGTTACATTAATGTTCACATCAAATTTCTCTGTCGCAGATGCGATCTGAAGCTTATTTTCATCCGTAATAAAAAATGGGACGACAATGCAGCGTTGTGCATTTACATCTAAATTAAAAGCATTCGCTAGTTTGATATTAACGTTTGCTCCGAACGCGTCCTCTGGTAATGAATCAAAAATCACATAGTCTTTATGAATTACAGCGCCTTGATCAATATTACCTTGATCCCACTGACTCATTTTTTCATCATAGTCTCGGGATCGTAGCAATATTTGACTATGTGAAATCAGTAGATCAACACATTGTCTATGTCTATTCCTCATTATATAAAATCTGTCTCTTATACACATCTCCGAGCCCACGAGACATACGCCATTATCTCGTTTGCCGT